>QIJG01000269.1 GCA_003232715.1 Nitrospirota bacterium | reverse complement strand
CATGGAAGGGTAATTACTCCTCGTGGCTGCAGCAGAAGAAAAACCGTCTGCAGCAGGAGGAGAAGTCAGAGAGCGAAAGGCAAAAAACCCTTCAGCGCGAGCTTGAGTGGATACAGATGTCTCCCAAGGGCCGTCATGCAAAATCCAGGGCGCGTATCAATTCCTACGAGGCCCTTCTCCGTCAGGATATCGAAAAACGGTCAAAAGAGCTTGAAATCTACATTCCACCCGGCCCCCGTCTGGGTGATGTCGTCATCAATGCCGACAGCGTAAGCAAGGCATACGGCGACAATCTTCTTATGGAGGATATGACCTTCTCCCTTCCTCCGGGCGGGATTGTCGGCATCATCGGACCTAACGGAGCCGGAAAGACCACCCTTTTCCGGATGATCACCGCTCAGGAAAAGCCTGACTCCGGAACCTTTAAGACTGGAGAGACCGTAAAGCCGGCATACGTTGACCAGAGTCGCGATGACCTCGATCCGGACAAGACTGTCTGGGAGGTCATCACAGGGGAGGCAGATGTTGTTCAGCTCGGCAAGAGGCAAGTCAACTCACGCGCCTATGTGGCACGCTTCAATTTCTCCGGGGGCGATCAACAGAAGAAGGTTTCGATGCTCTCCGGAGGCGAGAGAAACCGCGTCCACCTGGCACGCATGCTTAAGGAACCGGCCAATGTCCTTCTGCTTGACGAACCCACCAATGACCTGGACGTAAACACCATGCGTGCCCTGGAAGAGGCCCTGGAAAATTTTGCAGGCTGTGCCGTAGTCATCAGCCACGACCGGTGGTTCCTTGATCGTATCGCCACTCATATACTCGCCTTTGAGGGTGACAGCAAAGTGGTCTGGTTTGAAGGGAACTACTCCGAATATGAGGCTGATAGAAAGGCCCGCCTCGGCGCAGCCGCAGACCAGCCTCACCGTATCAAATACCGGCACTTGACCCGGGGGTAAGTGCCGCGGCTTCTGCAACCTCCGCGGTGAAAATCTTCTTTTCCCATCCACGAAATCTGCACTAATCTGCGGCTTTAATGCCTTCCCGGGATAATTCCAGATTATATCCTGCCCCACTTCAAAATAGAAAGATGACTGTTAGTGACAGTTTATATATCGTAGCCAGGAGTAGGATAGTCACAAATAAGTCAACGTAGTCAATGTCCCGATCATATAGAAAATGGCATTATCCCGTGGCTGTAATTCCGCAGGCACATGTAACGTTTGCAATTATCCGGTTTTCTTGATAACATTACATAAAGAGGGTTATCCAGTCAGGAAATTGACGGGAAATCAAAAAAAGCTTGTTAATTGTCATTATTTTTGCTATATTTACAGAAACTATCCGATCTGGTTAAAAAGGGAGCTCAAATGACAACACAGTAGTATTAATGTCACCTTTGACAGATTGTTTATCATTCAGGAAGTCTGATTGGTATCGTGCAGTCCCGCAAGGGGGGGGAGAGAAACTACCACGTACGGTTCTGAGGGGGAAATCGGGCCGAAAGGCCCAGTGACCTACCCGGACCGCAAATAACCGGCATATTCGCATAAACTGAAAATAGAGAAGCGCCCCTATGAACAAATCAAACTTTAAAAATGATTTATGGCTTTGGTTTATTTTTGTAGCACTACTGGCAATCGGGGTTATTGCCGGAGGCTACTGGTACGACCAGAAACAAGTCCAAATGGTTCGCAACTCGAAATATCATGAACTGAAATCCATAGCGCAGCTTAAAATTAATCAGATTGTTGCCTGGCGCAATAAATCCATCTTTGGCGCTCAGGTCTATGCAACGGCCCCTTTATTCAGGGAATCTGCCGTGCGGTGGCTACAAGAACGTGAAAACACCCGTCTGAAAGATCAAATCCTTAAAGGCTGGGAATTAATCCGAAAACATGACAGGTTTAAGAACATCATACTTGCCGGTTTGGATGGCAACGTAAAATTATCGCTCAATCCTGATGTAATTAAGTTGAGTCCCTATGCAAAAAAGATGGTTAATAAAGCAATAACCACGGAAGATGTTGTGTTTGGCGATCTCTTCCGAAGCCCCTCCAGCGGCGCTATATATATTGATGTGATGGCGCCGATTTTCAACACGACCGACCAGACGGTTGCAGTGCTTGTTTTGCAACTCGATCCGGCAAAAGACCTGTATCCTCTGATCAAGTCCTGGCCGAACCCAAGCCCGAGTTCAGAAACGCTGCTCGTAAGTAAGGATCGAAATCAGGTGCTGTTTCTGAACAACCTGCAGCACAATCCTCAGGGGGCTCAGACCGAAAGCCTTCCGCTAACCCGTTTAACTAAGCCGGCGGTTCATTGGGTGTTAGGTCAAGAAGGCATTTTCGAGGGTAAAGACTATCGCGGTGTAACGGTCGTGGCCGATATTTCTCATGTGCCGGATACGGATTGGTATATGGTCACCAAGGTGGACAAAAGTGAGATTCTGGCTGATGCCCGCTATCTCTCACTTTATATCGGGATAATTGTTGTTCTTCTTTTAGTGCTGGACGGCACCGGAAGCGGATTCATTTACAGACACCAACAGGCAAAAATCTACCGGAAACTATATAGTGCTGAAAAAGAGCACAATGACATTCTGGAGGAATTCCGCATTACCCTTTACAGTATCGGTGACGGCGTTATTTCGATGGATAAATTCGGCAGAATTCGTCACATGAATCCGGTGGCAGAGAGGCTTACCGGCTGGAGTGAAGCCGAGGCACGGGACAAACCAGTGGGCGAGGTATTTCACATTATCCACGAAAAAACCCGCAAAGTGCTGAATGATCCAGGCGAGGGGGTTCTCCAAAAAGAAGGGGTTGTGAAACTGCCCGACGATGCCCTGCTAATAGCCCGTGACGGCACGGAGTATCCAATTGCCGACAGTGCTACACCGATAAACGGAGGCAGGGATACAATTATAGGCATTGTGCTGGTTTTCAGTGACGTTACGAAGGAGCGGGAGGCCCGGCGTGCACTGCGTGAAAGCGAAAGACGCTATCGTAATTTTTTCATGGAAGACATTACCGGTGATTTTATTTCGACCCCTGAGGGAGAGCTGCTGGATTGCAACCCGGCATTTATTAAGCTTCTGGGGCTTAAATCCGCAGAAGAGGCCAAAAAACAGAATATGACAACCCTGTTTTCCTCACCTGAAACAAGCGATGATCTTTTAAAGCTTCTTCGTAAAGAGAAAAAAGTGGTTGACCATGAACTGGAAATGCGGCGTGTGGACGGAAAACCCATTCAGGTAATTGAGAACGTCTTCGGAAAATTTGACAACAACGGTAATCTTATTGAATTTCAGGGTTATCTGTTTGACATTACAGAACGGAAGAAACTGGAACAACAGCTCTTGCAGGCTCAGAAGATGGAGGCCGTAGGCCGACTGGCCGGCGGCGTGGCCCATGATTTCAACAATCAACTTAGTGTGATTATGGGATACAGTGAAATGGCGTTAGAGGAGGATGCCACGCCGGGCAGCGTTCGGCACGATTACCTTCAGGAAATCCTGAGAGCCGCGCAGCACTCTGCCGATCTCACCCGCCAGTTGCTGGCCTTTGCCCGAAAACAGATCATTGCCCCCAAGGTGCTTGACCTGAATGACACTGTAACGGACATACTCAGGATGTTGCAGCGCCTTATCGGCGAGGATATTGATCTGAGCTGGAGGCCCGGTACCGGTCTTGGTAAGGTGAAGATCGACCCATCGCAGATTGATCAGATACTGGCAAATTTATTGGTCAACGCCCGGGACGCTATCAGCGGTGTGGGAAGAATTGTTATCAGAACAGAGAACGTCGTATTCGATGAAGCCTATTGCTCCGATCATCTCGGTTTTATCCCCGGCGAATTTGTTCTGCTGGAGGTAAGCGATAATGGTTGCGGCATGGACAAGGAGACGCTGGCAACTATCTTCGAACCCTTCTTTTCTACAAAGGAACATGGTAAAGGAACCGGCCTTGGCCTGGCGACCGTATATGGCATCGTAAAGCAGAATGAAGGCTTTATCAACGTCTACAGCGAGTCGGGAGAAGGGACAACCTTCCGGATTTATCTGAGCCGCTTTGCCGACAAAGCTTCCTGTGCTCCGGCGGCACCCGCTCCTGAGACAGTTCAGCACGGCACAGAAACTATTCTGTTAGTGGAAGATGAAGAGATGATTATGAAAATGGCCAAACAGATGCTTGAAAAGCTTGGCTATACGGTATTGGCGGTCAGTACTCCGGCGGAAGCTCTGCATCAGGTAGAAACGTATCCGAACGACCTTCACTTGCTGATTACGGATATAGTGATGCCGGAAATGAACGGCCGGAGTTTGGCTGACCAGCTCTGTTGCATCAAGCCTGAGCTGAAATGTTTGTTCATGTCCGGCTACACGGTCAATGTCATCGCCCACCGCGGCATCCTGGAAGAAGGCGTGCACTTTATACAAAAGCCGTTCTCAATCAAAGACCTTGCGGCCAAAGTCCGCGAAGCGCTGTCCAAAAACTTAAGGGTATAGCCATAGCTTGCAGATACTCACGGTAAAAACATCCCGAAGTCAATAGCACCAAGTGATGTTTCTCCGGCCCCCAACTGTTATGATATCCTGTTTTCTCTTTATCAATTATCCAGTATTCAAATCGGTCTGTTTTACAGGGCAGCGCAGCCAAATCAGGCTTTGCCATTTGTGCCCTGTACGGGGTGATCAGTCGATGACTCGATCCCTGATACCCCTCCGTTTTAGTTTAGAGCAGCGTTATCACTTATGTCACTGTCCAATTTTTCCAGACCAGCTCTCAATTGGAGATGGTGATAGACTTGCAGCTTTGCCCAATCCTCAATAAATACCCAGACCAGACAATATGCCCAAACATAGGCAACATAAATCCAGGGGATGGGGGTTACGAGGATGCCGAAGCCCACAATCAGTACCGCTATCGTCTGAGTAGCGGCAATGGCAAGCAGCAGTATCGGTGCTGGATAGGGCCTGGTCAGAAACGAGTGTTTTGTACGCGCGACCAAGAGTGTAAGATGTCCGGCAACAGCCAATTTTAAATAAATCAGGGATTGAATCTGGGCATCGTCCAGCTTGAACAAAACCTTGACAATAACCAACAGGCCGAATGTTTCGACGACTCCGATCAGGCCTAAGACGGTTGAGACCGTTAGCACCCGCCGCATATCCCAGCGGACAGGATTAGGTTCCAGCCAGGTATTATCGTAGGCAATGGTCATGATGGGCAGATCGTTGAGCAGTGCCAGCAGGATGATCATCACTGTGGTGATGGGATAGAAATTGAAAACAATCATGGCCAGAGTTACGAAAAACATAATCCGGATAGTCTCTGTGATACGGTAAATCGCATAGCTGTTCATACGTTCGAATATTTTGCGGGCCTCTTCAACCGCCTTGATGATAACCGAAAGCCCGGGCGCAGTGAGGACCAACGCTGCTGCAGCCCGGGCAGCATCTGTGGCCCCGCTAACCGCAATACCGGTATTAGCCTGCTTGAGGGCAGGCGAATCGTTGACACCGTCACCCGTCATGCCTACGATGTGGCCGAGTCTTTGCAGCGCTTTTACAATTTCAAACTTATGCTGTGGGAAAACCTGGGCAAAACCATCAGTGGCCTCAACCCGTACCGCTGTCTCATCACTAATAGCAGTTTTTTCAGATGTTTCACTAAATAATTCAGCAGCCACCTGGATCTGCGTTCCCAGACCCAGTTGCGAACTGATCTGCCTGGCGATAGCAACATTATCCCCGGTAACCATCTTTACTTCAATCCCATGTTCTTTTGCCTGACGGATGGTCTCGGCCGCATCTTCCCGGGGCGGATCAAAAAGCGGCAGAAGACCCAGGAATTCCCAGCCGTCTCCGCCATTGCTTCGAGCCACGCCTAATGTCCGGTATCCCTGCTTCGCCAGTTTGTCCACTTGGGTGTTTATCCGGTTCACCGCATCATCAGGAGGGTGACAAATCCCCAGAATAACCTGGGGAGCGCCTTTGGTCACCTTAAAGGAGTGTCCATCCTGCCCCTTGATCTCTGCTTCAGTACGTTTTCGAATCGGATCGAACGGGATGAATTTTGATTGCGTATAAGTATCCAGAACCCCGGAATCTTCAAGACCTGTGATTACAGCCATATCAATGGCATCCTGGTTCTCGGCCTTGGACGCCAGCGCACCTGCAAGTATCAGGTCCTGTGTGTCCTTTGCCTTGTAGAGCATCGGCTCTCCCAGAGTCAGCTTGTTTTCTGTGAGGGTACCGGTCTTGTCCGAGCAAAGGATATCCAACCCGGCCATCTCTTCAATGGATTCCAGCCGCGTAACTATGGCCTTCATTTTTGCAAGGGCCATTGCACCAATGGCCATTGTCACAGAAAGGACGGCCGGCATGGCTACAGGAATTGCCGCAATTATTAAGATCAGGGCAAACTGCAGTAACGTAAGGAACGCAGCTCCCCGAATCAGCATGGCAACAATGAGCACCGCCGCCAGCGCTAAGCTGAGGTAAATCAGGTAATTGCCAATGGTGAGTACCGCCCGCTGAAAATGGGAAACTGATTTTGCAGTGGAGACCAGCTTGGCTGTTTTCCCGAAAAAGGTATTTGCACCGGTTGCCACCACCAACGCCACCATTTCACCCTGCTTAACCACTGAACCTGAGTAACCCACGTCACCGATTTTCTTGTCTACCGGCAGCGACTCGCCGGTCAGTGCCGACTGATCCACACTAAGGTAGTCACCTTCGGCCAATTTAATGTCTGCCGGAATAATGTCGCCCAGTCTCAGCCGTATAATGTCGCCGGGAACCAGGATGGCGGCATCCTCTTCCGACCAGTTGCCATCCCGTTTAATACGCGCCTTGAGGGCAAGCTGTTTCTTCAAGGCATCAACGGCATTGGCAGCCTGATGCTCCTGCCAAAAGCCAACCATTGCATTGAATAACAGTAAAACACAAATGATGATAAAGTCCACCCAATGCTGTACTGCTGCGGAAAGAACTGCCGCTACTTCGATCATCCAGGGAATAGGCCCCCAGAAATACCCTAAAAACTTCAGGACTGGATTGTCCTTCTTTTCCTGAAAGCTGTTAGCTCCGTACTGTTCGAGTCGCTTTTGGGCCTCGGCGCTGCTTAAGCCATCGCTGCTGCTATCAAGGGTCTTAAACAGCGAATCCAGACTCTGTTTTTGAGCACTGTCAGTATTGATCACGGTTGTTTCCATTAAAATCCCTCCGCTCATTGTTTATTTATAGTCTGTATCCCTGAGACTCCGATCGTGTTTTTGTAATAATTCTTTCAATCTCCACTCTCAGAATATAAAGCCGTCTCATCTTTGATGATCAATGAAGATTCCCCGCCACAGAGACGGTGGATCTTCAGGAAAATTTCATTAAGATTTACCCCCATCCCCCTTCCTGAAGGGAATTATGAGGAAACCCCACAGCAGAGACTATCGGGTATTAAAAAACATAATCAATCATAACAACTTCTTCTCAATCCTTCTGCTACTTAGGTAGCAGAAGAATGAAATACTGAAACTCTCCGCACCACCATGGGGTCTCAACATAGGTACCCTTTTTGACAAGAAAAAACTGAAGGAGGCACCCCCGTGAATAAGTTTAACAGTATTTGCAGACAAATTCCCTAAATATTTTCAAAGATATACCACCTTGGTCCTTTTAGTAAATGAAAATGCAATTTATGGTACAAACCACAGCGATTCACGGTTAAAATCAGTGCGGGATTGCTTCGTCGCTGACGATCCTCGCAATGACATTGCGAGAACCTTTTCTATCATTTGGGAAGTTTATAACAGCAAAACAGGTTGTTCTAAGGATTTCCCAAGTTGAGGAAGGAGGAATTGTGGGAAGGGGAGTTTTGGAGTGATGGGAAGGACCTGGGGACAGTGGGAGATGCAACAAACGAAGAAGTAATAAAGCGGTACATACGGAACCGGAACCTGGATAAATCTGAAGTAGAGCGAAGAAGAGGGCAGTTAAGGCTGTTTGCCATTTGAGTAAGTTTGTTTTTCAGGATACCCCGCTGTCTCTGCAGCGGGGAGGTTCATTTGACGCTTATTAAATGTTATGGAAAATCACTCCCGTTTCAAAGATGCTTCAGATCGTCTTCCTTTTTGGCTTCTCCCTTAAGTTTCTTCTCTATATACTCCTTTGCCACAGCCTTTCCCCCAAGGCCGAAGGCAAGCGAGAGTGCAAATACAATTCCTCCGAAAATTACCGTGAAGGTAACGATTACTGTATCGCGGCCTATGCCGAGTTGTTCCAGTGCCATTGTAAAGGCCAGCAGGAAAATAATGGTTTTGACGGTTTTGCTTAATAATCCCGAGAATTTTATTCCTGAATTTACAGAAGCTATCAGTGTTGCCCTTCCAGCAAAGTTGCTGAGTATATAACCGACTATAATAAGTAGCGCAGAGACAAAAACATTAGGGAGATAGAGGAAGAATTGCTCGAGGAGGTCCTCAATGGCCGGGATTTTCAGGGTGTAAAGTGATATTATAAGGAAAACGATTACCACAAACCAATAGGATATCTGGCTCAGAACTCTTGTGGGGGTTGTCTTTATTCCACCCCTTTCAAGTCCCTGGGTTATTCCCATTCTTTTACAAAATCGGTCTGTATTTAATATCTCAAGTGTTTTCTGGAGTATACTCTTAATAATCCATCCCAGGAGAAATCCCAAAATAAATATAACCAGAGAACTGAGAAGGTTTGGCAAGAATTCGATAAACCTCTGGAAACAGTCCATCATAGGTGCTGTTACGATTTTATCGAATAAATTTTCCATAAAAACCCCTCCTTGAATTAATCATTCATTAATGGTTTTTGCTTATTGACCGTTACCCTGCCCAGATTCACTCTTCTTCCTCAACCCATCTCTCAATCAGATAGGGCTTTCCCTCTTCAAAGGCGGTACAGAGTTCTTCCAGCCTTTGCTCTACTTCTGTAGCTGTGCTTTCCCACGTTTCTATCACAAAAGAGGCTACCTTGCCAAGATATAGAGGCGTAAGAGACTTTATTATATGCTCCCGACTCATCAATTTTCTGTGACAGGCTATGGCGAAATTGTATACGATCTCCACCCATATATTATCGGGAATAGAGAATTTCTCTTTTGGCTTCTCTCCCACAGTTGCGAGAAACCACATTAATTCCCCGGGTAAAAACGATTCGTACATGACTGAGAGTTCTTTCACACCAAGTCTGAATTTCTCTATCATAGCATCAAGATTGACTTTGATGGGTTCAAGACCAACCGAGTATACAAAACCAAATGTAGGAACAGGTTTCGACCCCTTTATCTCCTTCCATATTGTGGCATATTCTTCCATAAGATTAAAGACGGAGATCACCACCTGATGGAGCATTGCACTGAGGTCGGAACCCGGTTCCTTGGGGTCGTGGATCTTTGCCCCCAGGAATGCCTGACATACCTTGAAGGTATTTGCAACAGCAGTTGTGGTCATCCAGATGTCGATCCCGAAACGGGCTACGTCTGTCTCCCATACATTTTTCGACAGATAAAAAGATGCAAGCCTGCCTGAGAGCCCGAAGTCTCCTCCTATGGGCTGACGGATTCTATGTCCGTACAATGCCCTTGTCATCGGGTAAACAATAGTATTAGTAATTGTGCCGTCATATTTGTGCCTGTGATAATACGGGGAGACGTAATCATATCCTGCATTGAGAACCGGCTGGATCAGAAGTTCAATCCATTCAGGAGTTATACTCCTGAGGTCGGAATCCACCACCACGCAGGCCTTTACATTAAGTGTCTTTGCTATCTCAAAGATGGTCCTGAATGCACTCCCTTTCCCGGGAATCCCATGATAGGGTGTAATAATCTTATGGAGGGTTCCCACCCTGTGATGAATAAGTATGGAGTCGAAATCAACAGTCGTCTCTCTGACAACATCCATGGTTCCATCAGTTGATCCCCCATCGGAATTTACAAGTACGGACCTGGAGTCAGGGAAGTATTTTGAAAGTCCCGCCTGAACAGCCTTCACAACATGTCCGATGGTTTTGGCATTGTTATAACTTGGAATGCCGACAACTATATCGGCCTCACCAAGTTCATTGACCTTTTCCTGAACATCCTTTCTCAGTACTATTGTGTTTTCAGGCATAGTTATGATATTTGGTCAGGATATAGCCTTAAGCAAAACACATGCAAGTTCGTTATTCACCAAAATTAGCTCCATACTGAGACCTATGCGGATTTTTGCTGATAATATCTTTACATGTTGTGTGTTGCATGCTTTTAGTTGCAAGTAACAGATATGCCTGCCTCGTGACTTGAGAAACGTTGACTAAGCAACCGAAATAATGGTTAAATTATTACTGTATTACCAGTATTATATCATTCAGGCGTATGATGATACAACCTTTATTAGTTGGGAGGGCATGATGAAGAGAATTCCCATGACAGAGCCGGGGTTCCGGAAACTGAAAGAAGAGTTGGAACATCTTTTTAAGTTTGAAAGGCCAAAAAACATAAAAGATATTGAAGAGGCAAGGTCACATGGTGATTTAAGCGAGAATGCGGAATATCACGCTGCCAAAGAGAGACAGTCCTTTATCGAAGGCCGTATACAGGAGCTGCAGTCCAAGACAGCACTGGCCCAGGTTATTGACACTTCAAGAATCAAAAGCGACAGGGTTACCTTTGGTGCAAAGGTGAAGGTTTATGATCTTGCAACAGATGAGGAAAGGCTGTTTCAGCTTGTTGGGCCCGATGAGGCGGATGTCAGCAATGGCAGGATATCAATCACCTCGCCTGTCGGCAGTGGGTTGATGAGTAAAGAGGTTGGAGATACGGTAGTTGTCAATGCGCCGGCAAAAACCATAGAGTATGAGATTATAGAGATCAGTTTTGAGTAGGTTTTTCCAGGCAGAGGTTGCAGGAAATATCCACCTGTCTCAAACCCATAATATTCTCAGGATTACCCCTTTGCAACCCCATGTCAGTCCTGCTCCAGGGCAGTTTTATCTGCTGAGAGCATCTGAAACCCTTGATCCCCTTCTCAGGAGACCCTTCAGTATCTTAAGATGGGATGATGCTCATCTGGAGTTTCTTGTAAGGTTGAGGGGAGGGGGGACTCTTCTGTTGAGAAACATGATGCCCGGTGACGGTATCGACGTGTTGGGTCCCCTCGGCAAAGGCTATCCTGAACCCCTCAAAGATGAGACTCCGATACTTGTTGCCGGTGGTGTCGGGATAGCGTCTGTCTTTCCCCTGATAGGGAGTTTACATGCTGGAACCCGTCTCTTCTATGGCGCCATGAACTCAGCGGAGCTCTATCTCCTTGATGATATAAAGAAACTTGCAGGGCATATCCATATAAGCACTGATGATGGCAGCAAGGGGTTTAAGGGCAATGCGGTTGAGAGATTAAATGAATCCATGGATGACCTTGCTGTTGCAAAGCCCACTGTATATGCCTGCGGCCCTGAAGGGATGATAGCATCTCTCCTGAAGGTCCTGAAGGATAGGGGCATTCCGGGTTATATCTCCTTTGAGGAAAAAATGGCCTGTGGTATCGGCGCCTGCCTTGGGTGTGTCATAAAGACAAAGCAGGGGTATAAAAGGGTATGTAAGGAAGGGCCGGTTTTTAATGTAAGGGAGATAGTGCATTGAACGTGAACCTGTCAGTCAACATAGGGAAGATTGGACTGAAAAATCCTGTTATGACCGCATCCGGGACATTTGGTTACGGGGAAGAGTATGCCGAGTTTGTTGACCTTGCCGGCCTCGGTGCAATTGTGGTAAAGGGACTTTCACTTTTGCCCAGGGAAGGCAACCCTCCTCCACGCATTGTGGAAACCCCTGCGGGGATGCTTAATGCCATAGGGCTTCAGAACATAGGTGTGGAGAGTTTTATAGAGGAAAAACTCCCGTTCCTGAGACAGTTTAATGTGC
>QIJG01000099.1 GCA_003232715.1 Nitrospirota bacterium | reverse complement strand
GTCATTTTTAAGGACCTTGACAACAGACTGCATATTATCGGAAAATTAAAGATGCGCAGGCAACTACAAAGATGCACAGGCAACTACCCGGTGTTCTCACAGGCCTCTTAGGCTCTGTTATTTATGAATTTATGATATTTGGGGCGTCGACAAACGGCAAGTCAGGAGATTTTGGATCTCCCCACCCGCCCCAGCCAGGGGAAAATATGGAGTGATGGGATAATACCTGGAGTAATGGAGCAGTGGAGGAATGGAGTACAACAAAATAACCTGGAGTATTGGATCGATGGAACTATGGATTCTTCATTACCATCCAGCACTCCAATACGCCAATTCTCCAGCACTCCAATTCCTTCCTGCCTCCATCACTCCAGGTTCTTTCTCCCTCCATTACTCCATTCTTACAACTTAATAGTGAAAAAGGATGATCTATTTAAGTTTATAGCGACAATCGGCCCTTTAGGTTATTCGCCTGTAGCACCAGGCACGGTCGGTAGCGTCCTGTCCTGCCTGATTTATATATTATTCCGCCCGGATGTGCTGCTGCTTTCCATAATCATACCCATTGGGTTTATTGCAGGAGTTCTGGTATCGGACAGGACTGAAAGGTTGCTGAATGAGAAAGATAGTTCACATATTGTGGTGGATGAGCTTGTAGGATACCTCGTCTCCGTCTTCCTCATTCCATTCAGCATACCCAATGCCGTCCTTGCATTCCTTCTCTTCAGGGCCTTTGACATAGTAAAACCCACCCCAATCAGACAACTCGAAAGGCGCATACCGGGTGGACTAGGAATAATGATAGATGATATACTTGCAGGGGTTTATGCTAATCTTGTATTGAGGTTGATTTTAGTTATAAGTAAAGGCTGAAGAATTATTTACCGCTGAGGACGCCGGGACCGCGGAGAAAAAGAAAAATATATATTTCAGGAGACTATGCAGAATCCTCTGCGGTAAAGTCATGATTATGGATAGAAACACTTTGGAAGTCGTATCCGGGATACATGAAATTTTCAGGGAGAAGGGGTTGACCCTCTCAATAGCCGAGTCATGTACCGGCGGGCTTATCAGCCATTATATAACTGCGCTTCCAGGTGCAAGTGCCTTTTTTGAGGCTGGAGTTGTCACATACTCCATTGAGTCAAAGGAGAGAATCCTGGGAGCCTCTCATGAGATTATCTCGACCCATGGAGTGGTGAGTGAGGAGACCGCAAGGGATATGGCTGAAAAGGTAAGACAGCTTACAGGAACGGAGTGCTCACTCTCAACTACCGGCAATCTTGGTCCGGACGTACTTGAGGATAAAGAGGCAGGGCTTGTCTATATGGCGGCAAGCTCCGGGGCCCAAACTCTTTCAATGGAGATGAGATTTACCGGCGACAGAGGGAAAATTAAGGAAAATGCAGCACTTGCGGCACTAAAACTCCTGTTAAAGGTGGTAAAGGGGTAATGAGGGAGCAGGACTGATGCGGTGAGGGCTTTTATTGCTATAGATATTGGTGAGGAGATGAAAAAGGAGCTGGAGTCTTTCATGAAACGGCTGAAGAAGTTTGACCCGAACGTCAAGTGGCTCTCCGGGGATCACATTCACCTTACCCTTAAGTTTCTTGGCAATACAGATGACACCCTCGTGGACAGGATAAAGAGATCCCTGAAATCTGTTGCGTCATACCACGGGAAATTCAACCTGACAGCGACAGGTACGGGGGTTTTCCCGGGTTACTCAAGACCACGTGTCCTCTGGGTTGGAATCGACAGGTCTGAAGAACTGAATCTTTTGTATAATAATACAGAGTCGGCAATGGAACTGCCTGGATATAAGCGGGAACCGAAAAAGTTCAGGCCCCACCTGACCATTGCAAGGGTGAAGTCACAAAAGGTACTGACGCCTCTGCTGAAGGAACTCAGGGGATGCAAAGACAGGGAGTTTGGTAAAATAGAGGTATCTGAGGTCTTACTGATGAAAAGTACACTTAAACCCACCGGTGCTGAATATGAAAGGCTTTTTTCAGCCCCCCTGGGGAAGGAGGATTGATGGATAAAGACAAGGCCAAGGCCCTTGAAATGGCCATATCACAGATCGAGAGGTCCTTTGGAAAGGGGGCCATCATGCGCCTGGGGGCAAAGGGAGTAATAGAGGGCATTCAGGGCATTTCCACCGGTTCACTCGGGCTTGATATTGCAACCGGAATAGGGGGATTTCCACGTGGCAGGGTTGTCGAGATATACGGTCCCGAGTCTTCGGGAAAAACAACCCTTGCGCTAAACGCCATAGCACAGGCACAGAAGGCCGGCGGGGTAGCCGCATTTGTTGATGCAGAGCACGCCCTTGATATTAATTATGCAAAAAGGATAGGCGTAAACATTGAAGACCTCCTTGTATCACAGCCTGATACAGGTGAGCAGGCGCTTGAGGTGACTGAGGCACTTGTGAGGAGTGGCGCTGTGGACATTGTAGTTATTGACTCTGTAGCAGCCCTTGTCCCAAGGGCAGAGATAGAGGGAGATATGGGAGACAGTCTCCCGGGGCTGCAGGCAAGACTGATGAGCCAGGCCCTCAGAAAACTGACTGCAGCTATATCAAAGTCTCTGACCACAGTGGTCTTTATCAACCAGTTAAGGATAAAGATAGGGGTGATGTTCGGCAATCCTGAAACCACCACAGGTGGAACGGCCCTGAAATTTTATTCTTCCATGAGACTGGATATCAGAAAGATCGACAGTATCAAGAACGGCCAGGAGATGATTGGCGGAAGGGTGAGAGTAAAGATGGTGAAAAACAAGGTTGCACCCCCGTTTAAACAGGCAGAGTTCGACATTTATTATAATGAGGGTATATCCAGAGAAGGCGAACTCATTGACCTTGGGGTACAGGGTGACATAGTCGAGAAGTCGGGGGCGTGGTATAGTTATGGTGGCACGAGAATAGGTCAGGGTCGGGAAAATGTAAAGGAGTACCTAAGGAAAAATCCTGAAATGGCGCTTGAGATTGAGAACAAGGTTCGCGAATCTTTTAATATCAGGAGGAATAATGGAAATCAATGAACTTCTGAAAGAGGCATACTCGAGGCAGGCTTCCGATCTTCATATCAAGGTAGGTTCTCCGCCCGTCCTGAGAATTCATGGTGAGCTTGTCCCCCTGCAAGGCATACAGAGAATAACTCAGGAAGAGGCCCTCAAGATGGCTACTATCGTCATGAGTCCAAGCCAGAGAGAGCTCTTCAAGAAGAGACATGATATAGACCTCGCCTACAGCGTGCCGGGGCTTGGAAGATTTCGTTGCAATATACTTATCCAGCGTGGAACTATCGGCCTTGTTTTCAGGGTAATACCCATGAAGATACCGACCATAGACGAACTTAACCTCCCGGAGGTCCTGAAAAAAATCGCGCTTGAGTCCCGTGGATTAATCCTGGTCACCGGAACAACAGGTAGCGGTAAGTCTACCACCCTTGCTGCGATCATAGACCATATCAATAATAACCGCACAAATAACATCATCACAATAGAAGACCCTATCGAGTACCTCCACCGGGACAAAAAGAGTATCATTAACCAGAGAGAGGTTGGTTCAGATACGGAATCCTTCAGTAAGGCCCTGAGGGCCGCCCTCCGTCAGGACCCGGATGTCATACTGGTAGGAGAGATGAGAGATTTCGAGACCATACAGACAGCTATCACCGCTGCTGAGACAGGACATCTCGTGCTGAGCACGCTCCATACCACTGATGCCACTGAAACAGTGAACCGGATAATCTCGGTCTTTCCCCCATATCAGCATAAACAGATAAGGACTCAGCTTTCATCCGTAATAAAAGGGATCGTCTCCATGAGACTTGTGCCGAAGACTGACGGTAGTGGCCGTGTCCCTGCCGTAGAGGTCCTCATGGCAACTGAAACTATTAAAGAGTGTATATTTGACCCTGACAAGACAAAAATGATCTCTGATGTTATTGCAAAGGGCAAGATTCATTACGGAATGCAGACCTTTGACCAATCCATCTACGACCTCTATAAATCCGGGCTCATAACCTATGAAGAGGCGCTGATGCGGGCAACCAACCCTGATGATTTTGCACTTAAGGTAAAAGGAATACAGTCAACAAGCGACCTCACCTATGAAGATATCGACCAACACAAGCAAGGTTCAAAGGGCAGCATTCCGATCCAACGATTCCGCCAGTAATGCAAGGGGCTATGCCTTACGACTCCTGGGTATCAGGGGAAGGAGTGAAAGTGAGCTCAGGGAACGTTTGAAGAGAAAGGGATTTAAAAAAGATACCATAGATGCAACAATCCTGGCACTAAAAGAATTCGGTCTTGTTGATGACCGGGCACTGGCAGGTGATCTGATATCCTTTGCTGTTAATAGAAAAAAACTCGGTATGAGAGGGGTAAAAGCCCTGCTTCAAAAAAGAGGCATACCCGAGGATATTATAAATTCTTCGGGCATTGATACAATTGACGAGACCACGGGTGCCGAGGAGCTTGTCCGGAAAAAGATCAAGCTCTTTAAAGGTCTGCCAAAAGAAAAGGTTAAGAGAAGACTCTATGGTATGCTGCAGCGGAGAGGTCATTGCGCCGAGACCATAAAGAGGGTTTTGGATGGAGCGATGGAGGGAGGAAGAACCTGGAGTGATGGAGTTGTGGAGTAAAAGATGGTAAATAAAATATATTATATAAATCAGGAGGTTGTGTTATGAAGAGGTCTTTACTGTTGTCTTTTATGGTCTTTGTCTTGTTCGCCGGCTGCACCAAGGCGATAAAATACACCTATGAGGAGATCAAGGACTATCCGCCACAGATTCAGAAAAACATCAAAAAAGCTGCAGTATTTACCGGTATGACACTCCAGCAGGTAAGATATGCCTGGGGGGCACCAACTATAGTAAAAGTCCTCAAACCAACACCCGAAGGAAAGGATAGAGTCCAGTGGGAATATGACAGATGGGGTGGGGTATTCAAGACCATCCTGAGGTTTACCGACGGTAAACTCACAGAGATAGTGAGTACTGAACCGGGAATTACAAAGTAAGGTAATGTAACTATTCATCGCAAAGACCGCAGAGTTTGCAAAAAATCATGTTTGTGTCATCCTTTTATCTCTGCGAATTCTGCGGTCTCTGCGGTGAAACAAGAAGGTGCTTTTATGACGAGCAGAGAGATACGCGAAAGTTTTCTCCGGTTTTTCGGGGAAAAAGATCATGAGGTTGTGAAGAGTTCGCCCCTCGTTCCACATGATGACCCTACATTGCTCTTTACCAATGCAGGGATGGTCCAGTTTAAAGGGGTATTTCTCGGGATCGAGAGCAGGCCTTACAGGAGGGCGGCCTCCTGCCAGAAGTGTATGCGTGCCGGGGGAAAGCACAGTGACCTCGAAAATGTCGGACATACGGCAAGACATCACACTTTTTTTGAAATGCTCGGAAACTTCTCTTTTGGAGATTACTTCAAAAAAGAGGCTATATCCCTTGCCTGGGAACTACTGACCGAATGCTTTAAACTGCCCAGGGAAAGACTCTATGCCACTATCTATGAAGAGGATGACGAGGCAGAGAGGATATGGAAAGATGAAACCGGAATAGAACACTCCAGAATTGTCCGCCTTGGTGCAAAAGACAATTTCTGGCAGATGGCTGACACAGGACCCTGCGGACCCTGCTCCGAAATACTTATCGACCAGGGTGAATCAGTGGGTTGCGGCAGCAAGGAATGTGCCCCCGGGTGTGACTGTGACAGGTTTCTTGAGCTCTGGAACCTCGTATTTATGCAGTACAACAGGGATGAACAGGGGAAGCTTACCCCTCTGCCGCATCCAAGCATAGATACGGGAATGGGACTTGAACGTATCACGGCAGTACTTCAGGGCAAATTAAATAATTTTGACACGGACCTCTTTACACCTGTCATCAGGGCGATAACCACTCTTTCAGGTATAAAATACGGATCTTCACCGGATACAGACGCATCCATCAGGGTAATAGCCGATCACGTCCGTGCAACAACTTTCCTGATCTCTGAGGGTGTTGTACCTTCAAATGAAGGACGGGGTTATGTACTCAGACGGATAATCCGCAGGGCATCAAGACATGCAAGGCTCCTGAACCTGCATGAACCGTGTCTTTATAAAATGGTCATCCCGGTTATTGACTCAATGGGCGACCTCTATCCGGAAATCATCAATGAAAGAGAGAGGACTCAAAAACTCCTCAGGATTGAAGAGGAACGTTTTACAAGGACAATTGAGCTGGGGATGAATATACTTGATGAGGTAATTGCAAAGATTAAAAAACAGGGAGAAACCGTTATTCCCGGTGAAGAGGTTTTTAAACTCTATGACACTTACGGCTTTCCCCTTGACCTTGCACGGGATATCGCAATGGACGCAGGGCTGAGACTTGATGAAGAGGGTTTTCAACGGGAGATGGAGATGCAACGCAAGAGGGCAAGGGCTGTATGGAATGCGGAAGAGCGTGCCCTGACCTCTGTCTATACTGAAATCGTCAAAGAGACAGGTGAAACGGAATTCACCGGCTACAACACCTTAAAAACTGAAGCCACTATTAAAGCCTTGATTAAAGAGGGCCGTTCAGTGGAGGAGTTGGCAGAGGATGAAGAGGGAGAAATAATCCTTGACAGGACGCCATTTTATGCCGAATCCGGGGGCCAGGTGGGCGATGCCGGCATCATGGATACAGAAGAAGCCCATGTATGGGTCCTTGACACCAAAAAACCGGTTCATGGCTTTCATGTCCATCGTGCAGAGATAAAACGTGGAAAGGTCGGAAAGGGAGAAAGGGTTACCTGCAGTGTTGATGAAGAGAAAAGAAGGGCGACCATGAAAAATCATACGGCCACCCACCTCCTGCAGAAGGCATTAAAGATAGTTCTTGGTGAACATGTCAGGCAGGCCGGTTCATGGGTAACTCCTGAAAGACTGAGGTTTGACTTTACACATTTCTATGCCTTGCAAAATGATGAGATAAAGAGGACTGAAGATATAGTAAACGAAAAGATCATCGGCAACCTTCCTGTCCGGACGGATGTCATGTCCATTGAAGAGGCGATGAAGACAGATGCGGTTGCCCTCTTTGATGAAAAATACGGTGAAACCGTCCGGGTCGTCTCAGTGGGAGGTTTCAGCAGGGAACTCTGCGGCGGCACACACTGCCGGGCAACCGGTGAGATAGGGCTGATTGTAATAGTCTCTGAAGGAAGTGTTGCCTCAGGCGTCAGGAGGATAGAGGCATTAACGGGAAATGGGGCCCTTGTATATCTCAGGCAGAAGGCATATGAACTTGATTCGATAAAAGAGCTGCTGAAGACGGAAACACCC
The DNA here is from genome assembly GCA_003232715.1 of Nitrospirota bacterium. Classification (GTDB taxonomy): domain Bacteria; phylum Nitrospirota; class Thermodesulfovibrionia; order Thermodesulfovibrionales; family JdFR-85; genus BMS3Bbin07. Next base: position 9,712 of record QIJG01000099.1, on the reverse strand, counting down.
CTGCAAAAGACGGAAAAACTCCTCTCTGCCATGAAAGCACTTGAGAAGGAGGTTCAGAAACTCAGGACAGGCACCTCAACCGATGTAATTGCTGAGGCACTGAAAGAGGCAAAGGACCTGAATGGTGTAAAGGTCATAACGACAAGAAAGGATGGCCTTAATCCAAAAGAACTCCGCCTTATGGCGGATAACATAAGAGACCGCATTCAATCTGGTATCATTATAGCCTCATCAGCAATTGATAGCCAGGCTGCCATAGTCTGCATGCTGACAAAGGACCTGAAGGGCCGCTATCATGCCGGAGAGATTGTAAGAAGGCTTTCCGCCCTTGCAGGCGGTAAGGGGGGCGGCAGGCCGGACATGGCTCAGGGTGGAATCAAGGAGGTGAAGAAACTTGATTCTGTCCTCGATAAAGTGTACGATATAATAAAGACCACGAGGGGAGAGGGGTAATTTCAGGGAATCAAAAGACTGATGACAAAATGAGCATGACCCATAAAGCATAACCTTATTAACCCGATTAAGCCGTAATGGAAAGGAGGTTTTATGACAATTTTTGATGTTGTCAGAAATGCATTGCTTGCCGGTTTTGGAGTTCAGGAAAAGATAAAGGAATCGATTGATGAACTCGTAAAAAAGGGTGAATTGAGTGAAACCCAGGGGGCAAAGCTTGTGAAGGAGTGGTCTGAGAAGGCTGAAAAGGGTTCCGACGAACTGACAAAGAGTATATCTGAGGTCCTGGCAAAGACCCTTGAGAAGATGAACCTCCCCACAAAGGAAAATATCGAGGATTTAAACAAGAAGATTAAGGCACTCTCTACGCGGGTCAAAAAGCTTGAGACTCCCATTGAAGGGTCTGAGCAGAAAGGTACTTGATGTTCCTTGAATTCCTCAGGCTGAAAAGAACATACCGGAACATCAGCAGGATCCGCCGGATTGTCAATGTATTCCTCAAACACGGGTTTGGCCAGTTCATAGAACAGCTGAATCTCCAGAGGGTCGTACCATTCAGGAAGAGGTTCAAAATTCTCGGCGCACCCGAATTAGCAGGTCATTCAATTCCTGCAAGATTAAGGCTCGCCTTTGAAGAACTTGGCCCGTCATTCATAAAGCTGGCACAGGTACTTGCGTCAAGGCCTGACCTTATAACAAAACCCTTTGCAGATGAATTCAAGAAACTGCAGGACAAAGTACCTCCCTTTCCTTTTCCCCATGTACGGGAAATCATAAAGGAAGATTTAGGGCTCCCCCCTGAAGAGTTCTTCGAAAGCATTGATGAAACACCTATTGCTGCAGCCTCTATTGCCCAGGTCCATTATGCAACCCTGAAGGATGGAACCCCGGTTGTAATAAAGGTGCAGAGACCCGATATCGAAGATATAATAGAAACAGACATTATTATCCTGAAGGCCATCAGCTCCCGGATGGTTAAGTATCTACCGGAAACAGAGTTCTTTAATCCTACAGGTATTGTCGAAGAGTTTTCAAAGACTATCAGAAAAGAACTCGACTTTACGGAAGAGGGGAAAAACGCCTGCAGGTTCCGCAGGAATTTTTCAAAACATCCTAATGTATTCATACCCTCGATATTTCCGGAACTCGTCTCAAAGAGACTCCTCGTAATGGAGAGGATAGAAGGGGTCAGGATTGATGATATTGAAGGCATAACCCGTCTCGGCCTTGACAGGACCGAGATTGCCAGAATAGGTCTGGATGCCTATTTCAAGATGTTTCTTGAGGATGGTTTTTTTCACGCCGACCCCCATCCTGGCAACCTGTTTGTTATGCCGGACGGACGCCTGGGCCTTGTGGATTTCGGTATTATCGGATGGCTGTCTCCTGATATGATGGAAAGCATTGCTTCCGCGCTTGTCGCCCTTGTAAAAAAGGACTTCGACTCCCTGGTTGATGAGTATATAGCCCTCGGCCTCGTCACGGAAGATGTAGATATCGAGGCGTTTAAGAGGGAATTCAAGACTGATATTATAAACTTCCTCATTCCCCTTTATGACCTTACAATCTCCGAGATAAACATTGCCCAGTACCTTGACACCCTCATGCACGTTGCAATAAAACACCGCATGAAGATCCCCTCAGACCTGTTGTTACTCAACAAGTGCATGCTTATACTCGACAGTATCGGCAGAGAGCTTGATCCTGACTTTAACTTTATAAGCATTGCTGAACCCTATGCATCACACCTTATTAAAAGCAGATACAGTCCCAAAAAAATCTACAAACATATGCAGAAACAGATCAATGAGTTAACAGACTTTGCGACGACCACACCCAAACAGGTAAAAATCCTCATGAGGAAGGCACTGAAGGACGACCTCCATATAAAAATGACTCCTTTAGGACTTGACCGCCTTATAAGGGATATTGACCGTTCAACCAACCGCCTCGCCTTCAGTATTGTTATTGCGGCAATTATTCTGAGCTCTGCCATACTTACACTCTCGGACAAAGGTGGCAAGGTATTTGACATACCACAGCTGGGTCTTGCAGGATTCCTGATGGCCTTCATGCTCGGGCTATGGCTGCTTTATTCGATTATACGTTCTGGAAGGCTCTGAAAAAGTTAAAATTTATACCTGTATCCGAATCCGGCCATAAAGTCAGGGGCTCCTGCAGTATTTGTATCTTCCGAAAAGGAAAATTCCAGGGATTTTTCCTGATTAATCCTGTATCTGCCGCCAAAGCTCAGGATCGTAGCAACTTCATCTATGGCCCTGATACCTGTATTCTTAAAAGGCGAACCCTGAATAAAAAACTGGGTATTAAGCGAAAGGGTATTGGAATAAAGCCACTCCACACCTGCTGCACCATAAAGATAGTCCTCAAGGTCGATCGTCTCTTCAGCCCTGAAACCATCAGTAAAAACAGCCCCTGTATTGAGGTATGTCATGACCCTGTCACCAATGCCTTTATTTACGAGCAGGGCAATACTTGTATCAAGGGTCCCGTTTCCATAACCGCCTTTTGGATCACCTGTGGGGAATTCGACGGAGCCGTAGATACTTATATAAGGGTCTTTGACGTAGAGTGCCTTTTTAATTCCAACCTTTATATCACCTAATGCTATCTCCCCGGATCTGCCGGTTACGACCGTCCTGCCGTTATGACTGACCTTAAACAGGAAATCATTAGGGGGTCTGTTACTCCTGCCATAATCAGGAAATCCAAAGGCACTGTGATAGGACTCCAGAAAACCATCCAGAAACCCGCTGTTAAAACTTATAACAGGAAGGTCGAGGCTTAACTCAACTGAATCACCAAAAAAGAGCTTTCTTATCTGAATATCCATAATTGCAGCCTCTAAATCAAGGTTAAAAGACCATTCTTCCGAGGTATTAACAAGATAGGTGCTTGAATACATGAAATTGAGGTCAATGGAGTTTTCACCCTTAGCGGATATAATTGAAGGGTTTCCGATTGCAAGAAACAGCGGGAAACTGTTTCTTATATTGAGGGGTCCTTCAAACCCCCTGACTGTGCCTGCTGTAGCAAGAAAAGAGGCCAGGCACAGGACAACGGCAATCAGGATTTTTTTATTGGTACGCATCGTCATCACTTCCTTCACATGTTTGAGGTTTTTATCAGTGAATCCGGGCTCTGATTTCTCATACACTACAAAAATAAATTGATATAATAGTGCAAAAGAAATTATACTGGATATTAGTAGACTAATGCACCTCCTCATGCATATATGCTGTGCCAACTGTGCACTCTATCCACTTAAAACTCTTAAAGACAGGGGAATAGAGGTCCAGGGATTATGGTACAATCCGAACATTCACCCCTTCACTGAATACAGAGCAAGGCTTAATGCCCTCAGGGAACTGCAGAAATCCTGGAAACTCGATATCCGGTACATTGAAGATTATGGGCTCAGGGAATTCGTAAGGGAGGTCGCCTACAGAGAGGAGAGTCGTTGTTCCTACTGTTATCAGGTCCGCCTCGAAAAGACAGCCCGGATGGCCGGGGAACTTGGCATGGATGGTTTTACAACAAGCCTCCTTGTCAGTCCCTATCAGAAATTCGACAGGATTGTTGAGACAGGACAGACCCTGCAGGAAAGGTATAATATTGAATTCTTCATCGAGGATTTCAGGCATGGCTGGAAGAACGGTGTGAAACTCTCAAGGGAACTCGGTCTTTACAGGCAGAAATACTGTGGTTGCATATATTCAGAGATGGAGAGGTATACGAGTGATGGGGTTAAGGGGTTAGGGAGTTGAGGAGTGATGGGGTTAAGTGGTTAAGTGGAACCTTTTGCACATACAGGCAAGTTTCTTATAATCGCAGGGCTTGTTATCATAGTGCTTGGTGCTGTTTTAATGCTTGCAGGCAAGGTGCCTTTTCCTGGCAGACTGCCCGGGGATATAATTATAGAGAGGAAAAACTTTACCTTCTATTTCCCCCTTGCCACAAGTATCATACTCAGTGTTATTCTGACCCTCATACTCTGGATTTTAAGTAAAATCAGGTAATCAAGATGAGAAATTGGAGGAATGGAGAACTGGAGGGGTGGAGAAGTGATAGAAGAAAATGATGGAGAAGTGGATGAAGACAATTGTATTGATGGTTATCATGGTCTTAAGTTCCCTTTCCATGGTCCATGCCGGCGACATACGGGTTCTTATACTCAACAAACGTTTTTCAACAATCCCTGGTACTGAAACAACTATAAAGAAGATAGGGAATTTCAAGGGAGAGCTTCTTGTCAGTGGCGTCCGTTACCTGGGAAACATCGAGATATGGAAAGGTGAGAAAGGGCTCTATCTTATAAATGAGCTGCCTATTGAAGATTATGTCAGAGGCGTAGTCCTCTCTGAGGTCGCCGACGGCTGGGAGATGGAGGCTTTAAAAACCCAGGCCGTTATAGCAAGGACTTATGCTGTAAAGCACATACAGAAAGGGACCAACAGACTGTACAACCTTACCTCCTCCACGCTCAACCAGCTCTACAGGGGCGATAATTCCGACAGCAGGGTCTCTTCTGCTGTCATGCAGACAAGGGGCGAAATCCTGACTTACAACGGCGAACCGATCGAGGCATTTTATCACTCGACCTGTGGATCCATACCTGAAATCAGTCTCTTCCGACTGTTCGCTCTCTTCTTACTGGGTCTGGCAGAGACGGTTCAGTATAAGGAAGATCGAAAAAAAACTTGGTCTGTCCGGACTCAAAAATATCAGGATAAGCAGTTATACCAAAACCGGACGGACTAAAGCGCTGACATTTATTACTGAAAAAGGGACGAAGGTGATACTCTCAAAAGACCTCAGGAGGCTCATGGGCTGGAAAACCCTTCCAAGCACCTGGTTTACTCTCAGAAGGAAGGGCAATACCTTTATCTTGAACGGTAGGGGGTATGGTCACGGTGTCGGACTCTGCCAGTGGGGTGCCCAGCAGATGGCAAAGGATGGGAAAAACTATAAAGAGATACTCTCCTTCTATTACCCTGGAACGGTTATAAAGCTGGACGGGAAATTCATGCCCTTAAGTCGGAAAAAAGACTGAACCCCAACAGCATATTTAAAAATCCCCCTTAATCCCCCTTTGCCAAAGGGGGAGAGGCTTCTGTTCAGTTTTGTGTATGATTATAAGTTTAAACGGGGAGCAGGTGCTGAACCATTACAAATTATGAATCTGAATAGTTTTGATTTTGAGCTGCCGGAGGCACTTGTAGCAAGGGAACCTCTTGAAGAGAGAGACAGCTCCAGGCTCCTTGTCCTCAAAAAAGATGGCTGCATTGAAGACAGACTCTTCACTGATATCAAATCTTATCTCAGAGGGGGCGATCTCCTTATACTCAATAATTCAAAGGTAGTTCCTGTAAAACTTTCGGGCAAGAAGACCACAGGAGGCAGGATCGATATACTCCTGGTCAAAAAGACCCCTGACAACAGCTTTTTTATCCTCTCACAGGGCAGATACACCGGTAGAGCGTATTTTGAGGGCGGTGTTGAGGCTGAAATACTTGAAGGCAGCTCTGCAAGGTTTAATACCGGAGACGTGGAGGACTTCATCTGGAAATATGGTAACATGCCGCTTCCACCGTATATCAAGAGGAGGCCTGATGAAAGAGACAGGAGATGGTACCAGACGGTATATGCAGCAAAAGAGGGTTCCATTGCAGCGCCTACGGCAGGACTTCACTTTACAGAAAAACTCCTGAAGGAACTCACATCAAGGGGAGTGATTATAAAGAAACTTACCCTCCATGTCGGCATTGGAACGTTCATGCCGGTAAAAAGCCCGCATATCGGGAATCACCGGATGGAGCCTGAGGAGTTTGAGGTGGAATCAGGGCTTATAGCCCTGATAGAGAAGAGAAGGAAGGAAGGGGGAAGGGTATTTGCAGTTGGAACCACAACCACAAGGACCATTGAGTCCCTTATGAACGGCCATTATAAGGATTGCAGATCTGAAAATGCCGAATCCGTCCCTGAATCAGGTTCGAAACAGGCGCCGGCAGGCCCCGGAGTTCAGGAATCCGGAAACATAAGAGGGACAACCGACCTCTTCATATATCCCGGCCACAGGTTCAAAGGAGTTGATTGTCTGATAACAAATTTTCACCTGCCGAAATCGACTCCCCTTATGCTTGCAAGCGCCTTTGCTGAGAGAGAGAAGATACTGACGGCATACAGAAAGGCCATTGCATCGGGTTATAGATTTTTCTCCTATGGTGATGCTATGCTTATTTTATGAATCCCAAATTTTATCACAAAATCCCTGCTGATTTCCTCACAGGTAAGGCAATATTGATTCTGATCGTAACACTTTGCAGTGCCTTCAGCTTTTTACTCGGATATTTTGTCGGCAAGGCCCAATTGGTGGAACGTCCTGCCCTTTTATCAATGAATACCGTAACAGCGCCTGCTGAAAAGGCCCGGGAGGGCTTTCTTCTACAGGATAAGAGCCCGCAAACAGACGCCGTACTTCCTTCCTCAGCCATCAAAGGTCGGAGCAACAAGGGCAGAACCCGGTCTCGTGTAGCTAAAGCCGGGACAGGAAAGGAATCCACCAGGGCTGACAAAAAGGAGGAGTTGAATAAAAACAACTGGAAAAGTACTGCCAGGAAAACTCTTCGGAACAACAGAACAGAAGTCAGAAAACAGCCTTCCCTGTATTACACAATTCAGGTTGGCGCCTTCAGAAACAAACAGCAGGCCGGGAAGCTGAAGAATCAACTCAAAAGGAAGGGGTATAGTGTAAAAGTCGTTTCAGCCGGGGGAAAGAGGTCCCTCTACCGGGTATGGGTTGGCAGATTCAAAGCAAGAAAGAGTGCTGAAACTGCAGCCATAAAACTTACAAGAACCGAAAAATTGAAGACCCTGGTCTTGAAGACGGAAAGATAGGGATATGGAAAGCGTAATTCTGGAGATCGAGATAGAGACTGATAACGAGGCAGACTTTTCCTACTCTGGAATTGATAAAAGCTTTAAGCTTATAGAAGACAACCTTGGTGTCCTTATCAGCGCAAGGGGCAACAGGCTATTCATAAAAGGTCCTGCAGAAGCAGCCCGGAAGGCAAAGAAATTAGTGGAAGAGATCAAGGATATCAACCGGCAGGGGTATGTCCTGAAACCCGATGATATAAGGTTTGCCATCAGCGCCATATCAAAGGGAGAGGAAACCTCCCTCAAAAACCTCTTTCTGAATCATATCCCTGTTTCATCAAAGAAACGTTTCATTATTCCAAAGACCGAGGCCCAGAGAAAGTATATAGAGGCCATCAGGACGTATGACATTGTATTCGGAATCGGACCTGCCGGGACAGGCAAGACATACCTCGCTATGGCAATGGCCATAAATGCATTGCTGAAGAAGGAAGTGAGCCGTATAGTGCTCACAAGGCCTGCTGTTGAGGCAGGCGAGAAACTGGGGTTCCTGCCCGGGGATTTATATGAAAAAGTCCACCCGTATCTTCGGCCTCTTTATGATGCCCTGTATGACATGACGGATTTTGAAAAGGCAACCGGACTTATAGAAAAGGGTATAATAGAGATAGCGCCACTGGCTTATATGAGGGGTCGGACACTCAACGATGCATTTATAGTGCTTGATGAGGCCCAGAACACCACATCCGAGCAGATGAAGATGTACCTTACACGCCTTGGGTTCAATTCAAAGGCAGTCATAACCGGTGATATCACACAGATAGATCTACCGGCTGGAAAGACCTCGGGACTGATAGAGGCGGAAAAGATACTTTCTTCCATAGAGGGGATAAAGCTCATCTATTTTACGGAAAGGGATGTAGTAAGGCACAGCCTTGTACAGGATATTATAAAAGCATATGAGAGATTTGAAAAACGGACAGAAAAAAGAGCCTGGGATCCGGAAGATAGGCAAAAGTTATACAAGGAATCTTAACAGAAGCCATGCTGTAAAACTACCACTGATTCTCCTTTTCGGACTCGCTGCATCACTCACTGTCCAGGAGACTTTCGGAGCTCAGCATATAATCGGCGGCTTCTTTATAACAAGCCTTCTATTCCTGATCTTCTACAGGGATATACTTCGTTACAAGCCTGATTATATAAAGAAATACAGGTTGCTTCTGCTCCTGGGCTCCCTTGTTATACTAACGCTCGTACTCGGCAGGAGTTTTCAGTACTTTTTCCAGAACTTCACCCTGGGATTAGGTCTCTTCCCTTCAGGGACCGCTATTTATGGAATGCCTATCGCTGCAGGCGCCATACTGGTAGCACTCATCTTTGATTTTCATACTGCCATTATCTTCTCGTTTATAGTCAGCCTTCTTACAGGATTATGGACGGGGGAACCTTTATATCCTGTTTATGCCTTTGTGGGCAGCCTTGTAGGCGCATTCAGCATCATGAAATGCAAAAAGAGGACCGATATACTGAGAAGCGGAGTCTATGTCAGCATAATTAATGTATTCACTCTCATAGGCATCCTCCTCTTTACCAACAGGCTGTTTGACGAGTATGCACCCATAGCCCTCCTTTACGCCGCCACATCCGGCATAGTAGTCTCTGCCGTGGTCTCCCTTGTGTTGCCCGCTATCGAGTATTTCTTTAAGGTAACCACTGACATCACGCTGCTTGAGCTGCTTGACCTTAATCAGCCTATAATGAAAAACCTGTTGATAGCCGCCCCCGGAACATATCATCACAGCGTTATAGTGGGAAACCTCGTTGAGGCAGTTGCTGAGGATATCGGGGTTAACCCCCTGCTTGCAAGGGTCAGCGCATATTATCATGACATCGGCAAGATGAAAATGCCTGAATATTTCGTGGAAAACCAGAAAGGCACGGTCAGCAGGCATGACAGGATTACCCCGCACATGAGCAGCATGATACTGATGGCCCATGTGAAAGAAGGTGTGGAGATTGCACGGGAGTATAAATTGCCTGAACCCATCAAAGACATCATCCAGCAACATCACGGCACCTGCCTCATGACATATTTCTACCAGAAGGCCAGGGACTCTGAAAACGCGGAACCGATTGAAGAGAATTACCGCTATCAGGGCCCAAGGCCCCAGAGCCGTGTGGCTGCGCTTGTGATGCTTGCCGATGCTGTTGAAGCAGCATCAAGGGTATTACAGAACACTACACCGGCAAGGATAGAGTCTTTGGTAGACACAATAGTTAATCATATATTCCTTGATGGACAACTGGACGAATGTGAGCTGACACTGAAGGATATATCCATCATAAAGAAAAAGTT
>QIJG01000292.1 GCA_003232715.1 Nitrospirota bacterium | reverse complement strand
CGATTAACTATTAAATCCGACCCCAGCGATAAAAAACCTCGAACATCGGAAGGAAGCGATATGACAGACTCTGAACGGTTTTCAGTATTACCTAAGACTCACATAGATGGTGAGATGTAATACTGACCTCGGAGTCCCGGCTGCCGGGACGGGAATGAGTGAAGAGTCTGTCATATCGCTTCCAGCAACCGTTTATCACTGGATTTGTTGAGCTTTTCTAAAACCATTACCCGCTCTATACCTGAAAGGTCATTTAAAACCTTCACAACTCTCAAACCGCACTCCCCGGCAATCTCACGCACTGCAATGCCCTGTCCCAAACCAAGTTCGAGGACAAGACACCCCCTGTCCCTGAGATGTTGGGGGGCCGCCTTCAGGATTCTCCTGTAGAAATCAAGCCCATCCCTTCCACCGTCTAATGCCTCTGGAGGCTCATACCCGCTGACCTCTTTCTGCAAACTCATCAAGTCATCCCCCGTCACATAAGGCGGATTGGATACAATGAGATGAAAACTCTTTCCACGGACCGGTTCAAAAAGGTCTCCCTGCACAAAGACGAGATTCCCTGCACTGTTCAGCCCTGCATTGTCTATGGCATATCCCATGGCTGGTACCGATATATCCGAGGCAACTACTTTAGCAGAAGGAAGGTTCTTTGCAATTGCCGTTGCTATACACCCTGAGCCTGTGCACAGATCAAGTATGGCCGGAGAAGGAATCCCCAGAGCATTGACAAGCCTGACAGCCTCCTCAACCAGAATCTCTGTCTCAGGCCGCGGGATGAGCACACCTCTGCCGACCCTGAATCTGAGTCCGTAGAACTCTGTATAACCTGTAAGATACTGGAGGGGTTCATGGCAAAGTCTTCTTCTGACAATGGAATTCAGTGCCCACAGGTCAGACTCATCTACCCAGAGGTCATCTCTGTAAAATTCGGTCCGGCTTATATTGAAGGCGTGACATATGATCAGTTCCGCCTCCCTTTCAGCCTCGGAAAGACCTTTTTCCCTGAAAATTGAGGAGACCTCGTTGAAGAGGCAGGTTGTTGATAACAAGGTTGTTTTCATGCTACTTTTTTCAGTTTCTCGGTCTGGTAATAGGTAATAAGGGCATCTAATAATTCATCAAGATTGCCCTCGAGAATATATGTAAGTTTCTGGAGTGTCAGAGCAATCCTGTGGTCAGTCACCCTGTTCTGCGGAAAATTGTAAGTCCTTATCCTTTCACTGCGGTCGCCGGAACCAACCTGGGCCTTTCTTTCCTCTGATATCTCTCTTTCCTGCGCTTCTATCTTTATCTCATAAAGCCTTGACCTCAGGATCCTCATGGCCTTTTCCCTGTTTTTGTACTGAGACCTTTCATCCTGGCACTGCACAACAATACCTGTCGGGAGATGTGTAATCCTCACTGCTGAGGAGACCTTGTTAACATGCTGTCCTCCAGCCCCCGAGGCCCTGTATGTATCGAGTCTAAGATCTTTTTCGTCTATACTGATATCTATCTCCTCTGCCTCGGGAAGCACGGCAACTGTGGCAGCAGAAGTATGAATCCTTCCGGAGGTCTCTGTTTCAGGAACCCTCTGGACCCTGTGAACACCGCTTTCATATTTGAGGCGGCTGTAAGCCCCCCGTCCCTGGATTGAAACAGTTATCTCTTTGAGCCCCCCAAGCCCTGTAGGACGGGCCTCTATTACCTCTACCTTCCACCTCTTCTGCTCTGCGTACCTGGAATACATCTTGAAAAGGTCAGCGGCAAATAATGCTGCCTCCTCTCCGCCTGTCCCTGCCCTTATCTCGATAATAACGTTCTTTTCGTCTCTGGGGTCTTGTGGAAGAAGTATCAGCTTAAGCTCCTCCACGACCTCTGCCCTTCTCTGTCTGAGGTCCTCAAGCTCCTCTTCAGCAAGGACCTTCAGCTCCTTATCTCCTGAGCTGAGAACCTCTTCATCCTCTTCAATTGCACTGAGTATCTTCTTATACTCTCTGAATTTATCCACAATCGGCTTCAGGTCGGACTGCTCCTTTGAAAGCCTCATGAAAAGGTTCCTGTCCTTTATGGTCTCGGGGTCTGAGAGTTTCTCCGTCAAAGTTTCATGTTTTTCTTCTATTGCAGCTAACCTGTTAAACATTCTTCTATTTTATATCCTTCTTAATCCTCTTTATTTTTTTCTAAACCCGGGGCGTCAACAATTAAACAGCTTCAGATTTTACTTCCACGACCTCTCTTAGCGCACTCAATGCCACCTCAATCTGTGATTCATCGGGCTCCCGCGTGGTAAGCCTCTGAAGCAAGAGCCCCGGCCTCACAAAAAGATTAACAAGCGCATTACCACTATTTTTGGCAGAGAGTTTCAGAACCTCATACGATAATCCCGCAACAAGGGGAATAAGCACAAGCCTTGATAGGAATTTCATAACAAAATCCCAGTTGTAAGGAATAAGGGAGAATATTAAAATACTCACTATCATCACTATCAGGAGAAAACTTGTACCACACCTTGGATGCTGGGTGCTGTATTTCCGCTTTATGTTATTGGCTGCCAGTTCCTCACCACCCTCATAGGCATGGATAACCTTATGTTCAGCGCCATGGTACTCATAGAGCCTTCTCATCTCCCCCCAAAGCCCCACTCCGGAGACATAGAGGAGAAAGACACTAGCCCGGATAAGACCGTCAACAACATTAAATGCAACGGAACTCTCTGACACAATGGGCATAACGATTCCGACAAGCCTTGTAAGATAAAGCGGCATAAAGACAAACATCGCAATCCCTATCCCCATAGCAACTGCAAAGGTTGTCAGCATTACAACAGGGCTCATCGGGCCTTCTCCTTCTTCCTCATAGGCCTTTGAGGCAGAAAAATCTATGGCCTTAATTCCAAGAGTGAGGGCCTCATACAGGGCAGCCACACCTCTTAAAACCGGCACCTTCAGTATAGCGGGAAGACTTCGCAGTCTTTCACGTTTAATATGCATCCGGCCATCCCCACCCCTGACAGCCACACTCCAGACTGAAGGCCCCTTCATCATCACACCCTCAATAACTGCCTGCCCTCCAACATTCTTTTTCGAAGAAGAATAGAAGGCAGCATTGAATGGAAGATTGAGAACACTCCTGATAATTTTAAAGAAAATCATACCTGTTCAGCCTCTAATCAGACCGCAGATCCCACTTGCGTGCTCAGCGGTGAATTATTACAAAACCCCTTAAAACGGAAAAACCGCCAGCATACCTCAAACCCGGGTTGCTGACGGCTCAATATAAGTCTACTTACCGTGTTTTGCGTATTTCTTCCTGAACTTCTCAACCCTTCCTTCCGTATCCACCAACTTCTGTTTCCCTGTAAAGAAGGGATGGCATTTCGAACAGATATCCACATGGATTTCAGGTTTAATCGACCTCGTTAAGTCTCGCCACAGGCACAAGCGACCTTGGCCTCTTTGTAGTCTGGATGAATACCCTCTCTCACCTCTGCCTCCTTGTAAATAGATTTCGCATTCAAATAAGTTTCGCAACTACACTATCCACGAATTCACTCAACCCATTGAAAATCAAAATATTTCCTGGATATATGTCTCTTCCAGGGATATTGTTTATGCAAGTTTATTCCCAACTAAAGATTTATTTTTATATTATAACAAATTATGGGACTATTCTTCTATAGCATGAAGATCCGATCCGAGTAATCGGCCTGATTTTTGACTCAAGTTTCTCCTCTCGCCTTTGCCAACCGGCCCGGGGATACTTCTCCGGGCGTGAGTGAGACATCCCAGGTTCCGGTCAAAGAACGTCTCCACGTGCTCAGGGTCTCCGACTGCGCAAGGTCTACCGCACGCTTGCCTTTTGCGCGTAGGGCAATGTGGTCTTCTGCTTCACTTAACAGCATCGACACCTCGGATTCAATTTATTTCGCAGCTCCATAGCCTGCCATGCTCTCCCCTGTCAACACTTCACGTCGATTCTCGCAAATCGCCGCGCATGACTCAGGGCCAAGGCGGCTTCTTGCCATCTCTGCTCCTCCTTTTTCTTTCCTTCCCTATTTTAGAGCAGCTTTATCACTTTTGTCCCTGCCCAGTTTTTCCCGGCCATCTCTCCCTAAAACATTTCCCGAGGTATTAAAAAGTAATTCCTCAAATTTTTTCAAGATATTATCTTTATTAAGAAAATTTTCAGCATAACTTCTTGCATTCTTTTTAGTTTCTTTTAGATCAGTATCTATGTTATTTTGAATTGAGACAAGTAAGGCCTCTTCGTTTTCAGGTTTTACCACAATGCCAATCTTATTATTTTCAATAACATCATATAAAGTACTTCCTTCTTCTGCAGTAACAATAGCAACTCCACCAGCCGACAAAATACCTGTCAGTTTTGAAGGCATTACAAGATCAGAAGCCGATCTTTTTTGTAAAACCAAATGCAAATCTGCCATTGCCAGCAAATCAGGTAGTTTTTCATAAGGTTGTAGAGGAAAAAATTTGATAGTTTCTAACTCTTTTTCTGTTGCCATACTTATTAGTCTTGATTTTGCAGCGCCTTCCCCTACAAAAACAAAATGTATATTTCTTTTACTTTTGATATGTTCAGCAACATTTATAACTATTTCCAAGCCCTGTTTTTCTCCGATGTTACCTGAATATAATATTATCTTATCATCATCTTTAAATCCAAACTCCTTTTTTAATGACTGTTCTTTAGGCAGGGGTTTTATAAAATCTGTATCCACCCAGTTAGGAACTAAAAATATATTATCTCCTTTAACGCCTTTCCCCCGAATATTCCTCTTCATTCCTTCGCTTATTGTGGAGACAATGGTTGCCTTTCTTAGAAAGAATTTTTCTATTTTTTCTAAGAGATTTAAAAGTTTTTTGTTTTTAATAAGTCCTAAATTTTTTGCTGCATCTACCTGTAGGTCTTGTATATGAAAAACAAAAGGTTTTTTCCTTGTGGTCTTATATATATAAGGCCACAATCCCATCTGCATAGGCGGACAAATCCCAATAACAACATCGTATTTCCGGAAAAATTTTGGGATCCAATATACCAGTGAGTTTAAATTAAAAGATATCTCATGTAAAATTCTCGTTTTTCCATTAACGTTTTCAGGTACATATAATGGAACTCTATAAACATTAACCCCATTAATTGTTTCTTTATGCCACCTTTTGATCTTGTAACTTTCATAAATCTTCCATTGAGGATAATAAGGAAGAGCTGTGATGACATCAACTAAGTGGCCTCTTGCAGCCAGCCACTCTGCCATCTCTCCTGTATATTTCCCTGTACCAGTTAACTCAGGGTAAAAATTAATGCCATATATGAGGATATTCAATTTTAGCTGTCATCCATGTCTGTTTTCCGCCTCTCGAACACAAAATCAGCCTGAATCGCACGCCCCTCGTGATCGTAGCTCATATGATAAACATTACTTAAGAAAAAACCGTGTTTGTGCAAAAAATCAATCACCTCATATGCCAGCGCTTGCCCTTTGTAAAGTTCAATAAATGAGCATTCAATATAGATATAGGAAAAATGATCGAGCATCGAGCGGCAACCCTTCAAGACCTCGAGTTCAAAACCCTGGACATCGATTTTCAATAGTGCAGGTGAACATATTTCTTCTGCATCAATCACTTCATGCAAGGGTAATACAGGTGTTTCCCGTACTTCGCGTTCCCCGGTGTGCGGGAACAGATCTGTCTGGTTTTGGCCAATGGGCAGCAATGACGAAGAATCATCCCGTTCAGAAACATGGATGGTCATGGTGGTTTTCTCAGACCCAATGGCGCAGCGATGCAAATGGGTATTGGCATCAGCAGCAAACACCCGCTCAAAGCGAGCCGCTGGCTCCGATAGCGGCTCAAAGGAATCGATCCTGGCATTTGGAAAGCACCTGCGCGAAATTACTGCGAACTGCCCGCAATTAGCACCAATGTCCACTACATGCCCGCAATTCAGGTTTTGCAAAAACCTTCTGTGTTCTGTCCCCGCCGCCGTTCCCTTCAACAATGCCCGCGCAAACAAAGGTTCACGCAAGATATTGTATAGTTTTAACAGCTTGTGTATAGCATCGTTCATTTCAGCGAATACCCCGTAAGTTCTTCAAGTTTTTCCAACTTCATCTCTGGCTTATCGATTATGCTCAATTCCGTATACCAATCACTATCGAACATCAGTCATGTTTTCCTTGCAAATGCAAAAATTGTCGTTTTCAAAAAACCGGGAGCGAGTCGCTACTACCCTCAAACCAGTACCGTTTAGGTGGGATTTCCCCCCCTAAAAGCGGTCTCGTGTCGGTGGGACGTAACAACCACACACCTAATCCTTAAGCAAATTTAGAAAACGATAAGTATGCGGGTTCCACTTCATACCCATACACTGCGTGTTAAAAGCCATGTTTATCCAGAATACTCCTTATCTTGTAGATACTATTGCACCGGTAATAAGTGGGAAACACATCTTCCTCCTTCCCCCCTGAACTTTTTCAGTGACTGAAGCATGGCATTGGTTCGGAATAAGCTTGGATAAGATCGAAACATATCCCCATAAATTTGGTATTCTAACATACAAATATCCACCGCTTCTCATCACTCTGTGAATTTCCGCAAAAAAAAATGATCCGGTTTTTCGATATGCTCCGGAACATAATCGCAAACGCATAAATCAACAGACTCATCGTCCAATGGCAAGCTGTCGTTATCAATCATATGAAACGCATCAATAAACGGATTGGTTGTCGCAGCGTTGTCCGCATCGACGGCGATGACCTTCTTCATTTTACCCTTAAATATTCGAAGATCCCTCCGAAATGGAAATGTGATCTTCTCCGTAAGCCCCCCGTCCACAGCCTATATCCAGCACAACGGATAACGGATCAAGAAGTGCATTCACGCGGATATAAAACGGGATTGTGCCATCAATTTCGCTAAATCCGCCAAATCTGATTTCCGGGTAAAAATTATTCATAAAACTCATTTTAGTAGCTCTGTATGTTTTTCCGGATACTGTTTTTCTCTGCTTATGCCAGCTTGTGTAATAATATTTACAAACCGCACGGCCAGCGAAGGATCGCTTAGCTGTTTATAGGTCGAATAGGCGCCAAACTGCAATGTCCTGAGCCGCTTGGGATGATCAACGATTGAACGTAATGCAGATAGCAGCCCCACATCGGGCATTCGGTGGCCGAACAATATCCCATTAACCCCTTGCTCGACATAACTCGGCTCCGGCCCTTGATGTCCCCGCATATCATCGTGCGTAATCGGCGGCAAGCTCAGTGACATCATGTGGACAATACTTAATCCGGCATTACCTGGATAACAACCGGCCATACACTGTCGCGAAATATTGTTTATTTTCTTTGGGTCGTAGATTGAACCGTAGAACTTCACCCATGGCATGCCACTGGCAAGGCTCTTAATATGTTCTGCATTGATGCCGTCACCGATAATGTGGAGGGTCATATCTGAATGGCACTCAGCATGAAGTCGTGCTACTGCACTAATCAATAGATCAAGATGGCAACCTTCACGTAGTCTACCGATAAAAAGTAAACCGTTTTCCTGCCCTGTTTTTTCTTCCGGAAGGATCGGAAACGGATTCACCAGCGAGTTTTCAGCAATGGTGATCTTTTTCTCTGGCAGGCCGAGACGCAACAAAGACTTCGCCACCGATGGGGTATAGCCGATGTAAGCGGTCGAAAGCCACAGTACGACCCGGTAAATCGTCTTCCAGAGAAAACCTGGATTGCGTTTTTTGTACAAACCATGTCCATGTGGAAACACAGGAATACCGCGTATTTTGCACCAGGCTAATGCTGTCCAGAAGCTCAGATAACGCAAGTTTGCAAATATAATGACAGCATCTGGTCGTATACTTTTCAGAAGGTGGCTCAAGCCAGACTGATACATGCCGATCCGCCCGAAACGCGGCCACCATACATGCACTTCAACCGTTCTAACTCCCGGCATCACGATCTTCGCTTCACTCCCAAACCCTTGTCGCGCGTCAACCGGAGAATAGACGACGGTCAAGCGCACGTGCTTTGCAAGCTCTGTGAATACCGGGATACAATAATTCGTCACTATTGGTTGGATAAAACAAACCTTTTTCAAAACGCAACCCCCTGATTAAAACGATACAAAAAATGATGGCAATAAAATTCCCAGCAAAGACAGAACGACTCATCCATGCAAAGATCATAAAAAGCAGTGCACTCAAGAGGCCATGCCTATGCAAACGTTTCATAACCCAACCGCTGGCCCACAAAATCGCTAGCGTAAACATAGGCAGCAAAAACGCGCTCAAAATGCTGAAATTCGCATACATCTCGCCTAACATCGTTGAACTAAAGCTGGTATGTGCCTCCGGTTCATATAGTTCGGCAAGAGTCACCGTAAAGCTCTTTGTTCTGTCCGGGTAAATAGTTCGCGGAATAAAAAAAGTAGTTGCCCGGGTGTATGTACTGCCGTACAAGAAATCATAACGTGTTCCGAAGTCATTAATAATATGGAACAAAAGCATGACGTTAGACGCCTCGGTAACGTCAACAAGGGCATTCATGAACTTGTTGGATTCACCTTCCATTGAATACTTGTAATTAGAGATTGCTGAGGAAATATCACCTATCCCACCGCGCACATGCGCCCAGGCGCTAAAAAAAAGGACAAGGACTGGCAGAACCAGACCAAGGAAGAAAATCACAAGGAATCTGCGCTGAACCAGAAGTGAGCTACCAGCATATAGCATCAGTAAGGCAATATAAATGCGGTTGCCAGTCATTACCATATTCATAAAAACTATTATTAAGGCGAATATCATAATCCCGTATTGTCGTGTGTGTCTTTTGATGGCAGCATCGATGTATAGTGCCGTCAAAGCAGTAAATATGATCTGAATTGCGTTTGTAGTATATTGAAACAGTACGAAAATCCCTCCCCATTTTTCGATAGTCTCATCAAAACGAGTATACCAGTGATGAAAAAAGTATTGCCGTATACCACCCACCATTACGACGGAAGCAATCCAGTCGGTCATAATTATTACGGAGCATATCAGGATAACGGCGCGCAATTTAGGCAAAGATATCGCATAGCAAGGTACCACCCCAGCAGTCCTGCGCCTTTTCGGAAGAACAATGAGCAAAGTGCAAGCAGTCAAGACCAGTGATAACCATATGACAAGAAAAGGATAGATGTAGGACGAATCGGATAAATCTACCTCACCCCAGCGCCCTAGCACACCGTAGCTTGCTGGCATCTTATACCCACCATTTAGAATTAGGATGCACAAAGGGAGAATGAGGAAGAAGGAGATGCCAACGAGCCATCCCATAAATGGAGTTGGCACTTCATGCCAACGCATAGTCTTTTTGAAGACAAGAACAAAAAGAGCTATCACCACGCTCATCATCATCCCATAGACAATGGTCATGATTCGCTCTCCTTACATTTTTGAACGGCTTTATTCAGGTATGCTGTGAACCGATGCCGCGCAGAAGATGCAGAGAAATACCTATTGGCTACTTCATAGGCGCTATGTCGAAACGAATCCAGCTTATTGGAAATACGTAATATTCTGTCAACCGCAACATCAACCGTAAAATCTATCACAAAGCCTGCCCATTCTTCTTCCACGAACGGGATATCCGCTTCACGCGACACGAGGATGGGGGTTCCACAACTAAGCGCCTCCACAGAAGCCAACATGGTTTCCTCGTCAATGGTCGGGAAACCGAGAAAGAGGTCGGCAAGCGTATAATAGTCAAACCGCGTATCGTAAACATTGTTCACAATACGTATGGAAGATGATGCGTTATGCTCACTGATATAATCAGTAATATGCTGCTGCATTCCATCATCCCTTCCCACAATCAGGAATAAAGTCTGTCCGGAATATAGCGCCGAGAATGCGAGAAACGCATCAATTGCCCGTATGATACCTTTGGCAGGATGTAACCGGCCAAGGAATATACATACAAATACATCATCCTGAATACCGTATTCCCGGCGTAAATCCAAACGCTCATTAACGGTTATCATATTGCCTATACCTTTATTCCCTTCTTTTGTATTCACCGACAAAGGAAACAACACGAGTCTGTTATATTCGTTAACTTCATATTGTGCCAATAATTCACGATACCTGTTTATCTCATGGTCATTCTGAGCAAGCCCCATATCCATGCTTGCAAGCAAAGGTCGCAAAAACAACCTGTCATACATTATCCTAAGCATGCTATTCTTATAATGAAGCTGCCCGAACGCTGAGTGAACCAAAACAACCTTCCCTGGAAACAACTTTTTAAGAACTAAGCCATATAAAGGAACTAAGCCTCTGACCTCCCAGACATGCACTATTACCGGCCCAGGGGTTTGACATACACGCCGAATAGCGAGTCCGAGCATAGTCGTTGAAACAAGATTGATGTTCTTCCTGACCAAACGATGCCACCATACGCGCACGCGTCTTATTTCGATACCATACAAGAATTCCTTCTTTTTAGCAACATGTGTAAAGTCATGATTTACATCTCCGGTGATTACAGCAACACTGAAACCCGCGTCTGCCATCCACTTAGCGTACTCATACATCAGTCGAATTGGCCCTCCAAAACCAAAGGCAGGAGCATAAGCACTCGTAAGCTGAATGTATTCAAACCTTGTAGATGGTGCTTTGCGCACGGGGTAATCCTCCCTGTCTTGTAAATGATATTCCTATACCGGCTCCTGGATACCAGTGATTTAACGGCTTTTCTTGAAAGAAGATAAATTGTCTCCCCGTTTTTAACGAAACCTCCAAAAGCTTACTGGTTACGTGCGAGTTGTCCCCAAGTACGATTGATGCTTTTGCGAGTGCGGGTTCAACTGTTAGGTATTCATTCGCTTCATATCCTGAAGAATGGTCGCTATCGTTAATAAAAATATCAATTTTTTTATTGAATCTTTTCAGTGATTTTATCGAGTCCCCATATAGCACTTTACCGAACTCTTTTTGTTTCGAGGACAGCAAGTAACTGGCATCTTTGTCAATATCTGTGCCATAGTAATAGCCTTCATATCCATCTTCTTTATTCCTCGTTAGTGCGGAAATGAGAACACAAGACCCCAAACCTTTATCAACGCCGGTCTCCACCACAACCTTTGGCTTCAGTGCTCTCATAAATGCATGCCAACCCACTCTCCAGCCAAAACGCACCTCACTATCCGCCATAAAAGCAAGGTGGCTTTTTCTTGTCTGACTTTCGATGTGGCGTTTCAGACTTTCATCTTCGTCAATTTCATGGATATACGCTATTATTTCATTAAAATCCTGCCATGTAATATCCGCGATTAGTGCCGCTAAATATCGTTTATTGGTTTCGGTTAAATCATAAGTATAATTTGCCACTTCCCGAGACCTGAACAACCAAGAAAGCATATTGAGTAACGGACCAGAAAAATATCGCCACGCGCCCCGTAATAGAACCACAAAGAGAATGGTTGCGCCTAAAATTGGTGTTTTCATTATTCTAATTTTTGTTTCTTTCTTCACCATCTCCCTCCCAGCGAATTTAAGTCTCTTAGGCTAACCCGGGGCTTCATATCTCGATCCCTTGCATAATCACAGCTGATGCCTCTTTGCATCTCATTTCGACATAGTCAACCTTCTTGATGAATATCGTGTTGGACGATTCCTTATTCTTTACATCAAGTTGATGTAAACTTCTGTTCAGCGGATCATAACCAAATGGCCTGAATCCGTATTTTGCTAGCGTGCAAACAATATCGGCATCATCAAAACCGTATTTTTTCCCATTCCCATTCAGTTCAATAATGATCGAATGCAGTGATTCTCTTCCAAGAACGCAATGCGCGCCTCTAAGAACAAGGGTTTCATATCCCTCTACGTCAATTTTCATTACACAAGGGTTTTCGGCTTTCAAAAGGGAATCCAGCGTAAATACTTTGATACGAATATCGGATTCATGCTCATCGCCCTCGCATACAACGTGATTCATTGTATCCTGATTTGATGTAAATCGAAGTTCTCCAGCTTTGTTCCCAATACCAATATTAAAAGCATTAACCTTGTAAGATAGATTATTGATGCGAATATTATCCATAAGCCGCGCGTAGGTTGCAGGAACAGGCTCAAAAACATAGCCCCGTGCGCCAATCGCACCGCAGGCAAGAAGGGTATAAGAACCGAGATTCGCTCCAATATCGACAAACAAATCCTCTTGTCTTAGCACATGCAGTACAAATGCCATTTCGGAATAGTCCTGTAATCCGCAGTAAATATTCTGCGTAAGCCCGGTTTCCCCTGTTCTGACGATAAACCGGGTTCCGTTCACCCATGGATAGAGTATGCCGCCACGCACCAGCCGACTACCAAGCTGCCATCTCACGAAGCGCATGATAGCTCGCACCTTGTGATTGCGGTTTAGAGGATGATTAATAATGTGACCAAAAAGATTCGTTAATTTCATCTTGGACTACCAATTGGTTGAATGTTAGTTGATTTTATTTTGTTAATCAGGATTTGACGCATAGATATGTCTTTATTGAAAATGAATTTTCATCGCAAAAGAATGAATCTATAATTTCCTCATCAATTATACTGAGGCCCTCAGATGCCATAAGCCTGCTTAATTCCTTTTCACAAAAATGAATCTCCAACATCTTAACCCCATAGGCGTGCTTAAGATAAAAAACAGGCCCCTTATTGTTGAAAACCGGCGTGCGGTGAAATACCACATATTTGCGTGCCACACGGGCTGC
This sequence comes from Nitrospirota bacterium, assembly GCA_003232715.1. Taxonomy (GTDB): domain Bacteria; phylum Nitrospirota; class Thermodesulfovibrionia; order Thermodesulfovibrionales; family JdFR-85; genus BMS3Bbin07. The sequence goes on along the minus strand of QIJG01000292.1, from coordinate 5,265 downwards.
CTGGGCAATTGCGGCAGCATAATCAAAGATGTGTAAAACACAACATCCGGATATTACAAGATTAAATGAATCATCTTGATAGCTCAATGCTGTTGCATCTTCAACATCCCATTGGTTATACGGATATAATTTTCGGGCAGATTTTATAAACGCCGGTGAGTAGTCACATCCTTGATATCTTGAGAATATTCCCTTAATGCGGAAGATCTCGGACAAATAGCCACTGGAACATCCGATTTCAAGTATCTTACAGCTATTTAGTTCCGGAATATTACGCGTCAGAATGTTTGTAAGGCTGTCGAATGTCGGGTCTGGATGACCATTGCGATAATCGGTCAACTGATCATTGACAATTTGAAACTGCTGATCTGGGATTGATGTATCTTTCCAGCTATTTGACAGCATTTCAGTCACCGCTTCGGCTTCTTGTGCCGAAATCTCTTGGTACTGCCGGAAGAATCGTTTAGCTCTAAACCTTTTAAAATGACAGTTATTTGATAATGCTCTTTTTATAAGTACGCGTAGCATTTTACTATAATTTATCCCCAAACCTTCGGCGCAAAGTATTAGCATGCGGGAATTGTGCCCACAGTACGAACGAATTTATGATAGCTGTTCATTAACACTACCCCATAAATCAGCGAAGACAGCACCATCCCCCACGCCGCGCCAGTTAATCCAAACGCAAGAATTAGCGGAACGCCCGCCAATATAGTCGTCAAACCACCGCCAAGGTAAGCATAAAAAACTGATTTTGGATGCTCCATGGCCTTCAATGTATCGTTAAAGACATTTCCAAGCCCCAGTGCGGCGGGTGTCAGCGCAATGATATAAAGCAACGGTAGTGCCGTATTATATTTCCCCGCATAAACGAGATTTAAAATAGGGTTTCCCGCAGCGTAGATGAACAAGATAAAAAGTGCCGATGCCCCCAGCACCGCAACCAGTAACCTCCGTACGATAGGCGTCAATCCTGCTATTGATTGTTGCTGAAAAGCATGCGCCATGCGCGGCAAAATAAGCAGTGAAATGGAGCTAAATATAAGATTGACGGGTGAAACGATATTTTGCACTGCCTTTAGGCTTGCCACATCTTCAACCGACAGCAGTATCCCGGTTATCCATAGGTATCCCTGACCCAATAATTGAAAGACCAGAGCGGTTGCCAACACCCAGCGAGCATAGTTCCAGTGACCGCTCCAATACCTATGATGTGAAGAGATAAATCGCCTGGCTCCCGATCGGATAGGGTATTTGAAGAAAAAAACCGGGCTGGCTACGAGCCATCCCATCGCAAGCACCAAAAACACAGAAAAACCATTGACCTTTTGCTGGTAATAAAGAATGGTCAGGCCAATACTCACTGTTGCAAAAAAGGCCATAGACATGAATGCTGCCAAGCGAGCATCAAAATTGACATAGAAAGTGCGGCGAGCAAAAGCACCTGTAAAAACAAACAAGACCGCGGCAGCCAGCCCAAGAAGGGTAATGCTGAACCATTCCGGCCACCAAAAATATAAAACGCCCGCTACGATCAATACAAGTAGCGCCAATCCCGCACCTATGACAGCGTTTATTCGCATGAAGAGTTGCAGGTAATCCGAAAAAACATTTCGATATTTACCTGCCGCAAATACTGTGTAGGGCTCAAGTACCAGTGCGTTATGGATACCACTAAGAAAAGTGAATATGGAGTAGATGAGCACGAAGGTTCCGTATCCAGCATGTGTGTCAACTCGCGCAAGCAGGACATTCGCGGCAAAAGTTGCGCCGACTGTGAAAACCTGATCACTCAGGCTATACAATAGCTTTGTTGCCTTGCTCTTTACACCACGAGATAGGTTTTTATAACCAAAATTATTATCAAGCTCTTGTTTCCCAATTTCCGATGTATTCATCGACGGCCGATTGCGGACAGGATTGCATTGTTCACATCTATGACGCAGTCAGTAGTCATCTCTGGGAATATTGGAAGACTTAATATTTTAGGTATTATTTTCTCGGTAATAGGCAATGCAAGGGGGCGGTAAGCTTTGTTTGAATAAGCCGTTTGCTGATGGACGGCAGCCGGGTAATGAATGCTTGTTGCCACGCCATTCGCTTTTAATCGATCAGCCAATAAACCACGATCAGAAGTTTGAATCACAAATTGATGATAGACATGTTCTACGTCAGTATTTTCAACAGGCAAATCCAAAGGTGAATCTTTCATACGATCACGGTAAAAAGCAGCAATCTCACGCCGTTTCTGATTGTCAGTATCGAGATACTTCAACTTCACCCGTAACACGGCGGCCTGTAGTTCGTCCAGCCTGCTGTTCACGCCATTGTCATCGCTGATATATCGTTTACGCCAACCATATTGGCGCAAACTCCGCAGTTTTTCGACAGATTCGTCCTTTCTTGTAACAACCGCCCCGCCATCCCCAAATGCGCCAAGATTTTTGGTTGGATAAAAGCTGAAACACCCCATATCCCCCCAACTCCCTGCTTGTCTGCCCTGCAGACTTGCTCCATGTGCCTGGGCACAATCTTCGATTACCTTTATACCATGCTCGTTAGCCAAGTCCAGAATTGCGGACATGTCCGCAACCTGTCCGTAAAGATGCACCACGATTATCACCTTGGGTTTTTGCGGATGCATCATTCGCATAACCTCAGACAAAGATGAAGGCAACATCAAAAAATCTTCCCCGATATCCACAAAAACCGGAGTCGCACCCGTCCTGCAAATGGCGGAAACCGTGGCAACCGCTGTATGCGATACGGTTGCGACAACATCCCCCTGCCCTATGCCACACACCCGTAAGGCCAATTCAATGGCATCGGTTCCGCTCGCAACCCCAATCGCATGAGGTATTCCAATATAGTCAGCAAACTCTGTCTCGAAAGCAGCGACTTCCTTCCCCAGAATATACCAGCCACTTTCAAGTACACGGGTAATGGCAGCATCAATTTCCTGCCTGTGCGCTAGATAACTGGCTTTGGGATTACACTGTGGAATCAAATATAACTCTCTATCACGCTTCGATAATAATCAAGCGTCCGCTTCATGCCTTCTGCCAGCTGAACGCGGGGCTTCCAACCGATTGTTTTAGAAATCAAGGTGTAATCTGAATAATAATCACCAATATCAATTTTTTTGCGTTCTTCAGGAAATACCTTGATATCAAATGACCCTTCCCCACTTACATCCACTAAAATATCTGCCAGTTTCTTTAGCGACACCACTTCATCCGAACCCAGATTAAATACTTGGCCATTCGCCCGATCATTCATAGCCGCCATCAAAAATGCATCGACCACATCTTCCACATAATTAAAATCCCGTAACTGTTGCCCACCCCAAACCTCAAACGGTTTGCTTTCCAGCAAACAGCAAATCCAGATGCCAACAAAGGTCTGACGTGCATCTTTGATACGCATACATGGGCCATAGGTATTAGTTAATCGCAACACGCAAGTGGAAATACCATAAACCTGATGATAAAGAAGATGGTACCACTCACCAGCCGACTTATTGATACCATTAACATCCACAGGATGAATCGGATGTTTTTCATCTACCGGGAGATATTCTGGTCTCCCATAAAGTTGTCGGGTACTTGCAAAGATGATTTTTACACGCGGATTGTACTTGCGTGCAGCTTCAAGAATAGATAACTGTGCATGTGCATTAATCTCTAAATCAGTGAACGGATCCTCCATCGAATCCATATGACTGGTTTGCCCAGCCATGTTGAAAATCACATCCATTCCTTGCACCAGATAGCGCATACTGTGTGGATCGCGAACATCCGAGATATTCACTCGAACTTCATCCTCAATGCTACGAATGTTCGCCAGATTACCGCCATATTCAGGGATCAATGAATCTACCAATGTAATATCAGTAATACCTGCCAGCCGCCGAGCAATGGCCGAGCCAACAAAGCCGAGACCACCTGTAATCAAAATACGCTTTCCTTTCAATGGATCAACTAAATTTTGGCTATTTCCAGATCTCTCAAACGTTGAATTAATGGTTTCACTATGGTTATAAGGCATTGTGCCCTCCATAAGCCATACAATTATTTACAAAAATTTGTTCAGTGATATTGACATTAACGACTGTCATTGACGTAGCGAATTTCTTTCGTTGAAGTAGCGAAGTACCTCGGTTGTATTATTATAAGCGGCTACCTCCGTTCTGTCAAGTAATTGTACTCGTTCTCAGCAATTCACGGTGACAATCAGTGCAGGATTGCTTCGTTGCTGACGCTCCACGCAATGACATTACGAAGACCTTTTCTGTCATTGCCAGTGAAGTGAAGCAATCTCAAAACGGTACAAGTTCGCCGTGAATTGCTGACTCGTTCTGTACATATGAGACAAAAGAGGGGGGTTATAATCTTTCTTAATGATGCCATTATCTTTAAGGAATTGCAAGGGAGTTTTATAATGCAGCGACTGGTGTGGTCCTGAGCCTCTGATGTGCTTTTGGCATGTGCTCAGCGATAGTGCTATGCCTTCCTTTCAGAGGGCTGCCTCTCATAGCTGGCTATTCGTTTGCCTTTATAGAAGCATTCCACGGTAAGTGCTGTAATACGTACATCTATCTGCTGCTTGATCAACTGATAGGGAACTACTGTAGTAGTGTTTTTTAAAGCAACAACCTACCCCGCCGCAAGCGGACGGGGTATTAACTAAAAAAGACCCAGCTGTCGATCTTCATGTATCCTTATATATTCTCTCCCTTGCTTTTTTACATAATCCGCAATCATTTCTTCGCTTCCCTGTTTCCCAACTGTGCTTGCGAAATATCCCTCAGTCCAAAACTCTCCACCCCATAGCTTCCGCTTTACCTCTGGACAGCGCTGGAATACTCCTCTGGCACTGATGCTTTTTATTATCGTTACCAGTTTTGTCACGCTATACGTCGGAACTGCTTGTATCAGAAAATGAACATGATCCTTGTCCGTTCCAATCTCCAGAAACTTCATCATGTATCTCTTTTCAATATCCATGAATACTTCCTTCATAATATCTTCTACTGTATCGTCAAACACTACCTTTCTATATTTCGCCGGAAACACCAAATGATACATCAGTACTGTAACATTGTAACTCTTATGTATATATTCGCTCACTCATATATTTTACGCCGCAAGCGACGGGGAATAAAACCCCAAGGGATTCAAAAACAGTGATGTCAAACACCAAGTGTTCAAAAACTCTCATGACTTGCTTAATAATAACTCGCTGTCAAACTCACAAGTAAATAGA
>QIJG01000226.1 GCA_003232715.1 Nitrospirota bacterium | reverse complement strand
TCCCCACTCTCTTTGCTATAGCCTTTGCGGTCCTCCTGTTGTCACCTGTTATCATGACCACATCCACACCCAGCCCCTTCAACCCCTTTATTGCTTCGATAGAATCTTCGTTCAGTGGGTCTGAGACTGCTATGACACCGGCAGCCTTGCCGTCAATGGAAATGAAGATCGGGGTTTTTCCTTCATCTGCAAGCGTATGTGAATCTTTTTCAAGATCACCAAGGTCAGCCCCGACCCTGTCCATGAGTTTTCTATTGCCAAGGGTTATCCGGTACCCATCCACAATGCCTTCTACCCCGTGTCCGGGTATGGCCTTGAAATCCTCCGGATCAGAGGGGACAATATCCCGGGTCCTGGCTCCCTGCAGTATTGCCTCTGCCAGTGGATGCCCGGAGTTCTTCTCCAGGGCTGCTGCAAACCTGACAACGTCCTTCTCGTTGCCTTCACCGATGATTATTACATCCGTCAGGGCCGGCTTTCCGATGGTGATGGTGCCTGTCTTGTCAAGGACCACTGTATCAAGTGCGGATGCAACCTGTATGGCCTCACCGTTTCTTATCAGGATCCCGTTTTCTGCGGCCTTTCCGATCCCTATCATCAACGAAGTCGGTGTTGCAAGACCAAGTACGCATGGAGATGCCACGATCAATGTAGTCACCGCCCCGAGCAATGCCAGGATGATACGCGGTTCAGGGCCAAGGTCATACCATAAAATAAAACTCGTCACTGCTATGACCATCACGGCAGGAACAAAATATCCACTGACTGTATCGGCAAGTTTCTGTATAGGGGCCTTGGAGCCCTGAGCTTCCTGCACCATCTTGATAATCATGGCAAGGGCCGTGTCTTTTCCGACTTTTGTAGCCTTAAACTTGAAAGCACCGGTATTGTTTATTGTTCCGCCTATAACCTCATCCCCTTCCTGCTTCTCCGCAGGTAAGGACTCCCCTGTGAGCATGGATTCATCCACATTTGAGCGTCCCTCAACAAGCACTCCGTCCACGGGTATCTTATCCCCGGGACGTACTATCACCTTATCACCAACCAGGACTTCCTCTATCGCAATATCAATCTCATTGCCTTTCCTTATTACCCGTGCGGTCCTGGCCTGAAGCCCCATCAATTTTTTTATGGCCTCAGATGTCCTGCCCTTGGCCCTGAGCTCCAATGCCTGGCCCAACACTACCAGGGCGATAACCACAGAGACAACGTCAAAATAAGGCTCTATGGTGTTTTCGGGAAAGAGCTCAGGAAACAGGACTGCCACAGTCGAAAAGAGCCATGCCATTCCTGTACCGAGGGCGATTAATGTATTCATGTCGGCAGCCCTGCGCCTGAAGGCTGCAACCGCACCTTTAAAAAAACTGCTCCCGGAATAGATAAGTACAGGTACTGTAATAATACTCGCGCCTATCCAGAGCAGCCTCAACGTATCCATCTCCATATCCTTGAGCCCCGGGAAGAATTTTGGGTAGCTGACTGCAATCACGGGCAGGGATATGATAGCGGCAACCATGAACCTCCTCAAAAGTGACCTGTATTCCCGCACTTTTGAGTCCTCCTCCCTGGACTGAGACTCTTCAATGCCCGTTTTGTATCCGGCGGACTCTATGGTTTTTTTCAGCGATTTCAGGTCTGTCATTGAAGACAGATATTCGATAGCAGCACTTTCGGAGCCAAGGTTTACCTCTGCCCCAATGACCCCGGGCGACCCCTTTAAGGCAGAGGCACACGTCATCTCCATGATTTTCAGAGTGACCTTTTCCGAGCTGACATCATACCCGCTGTCCTTGATTACCTTGATGATCCGCCCCACCCGGACACGGGTGGGATCATATGAGACAAATGCCTTTTTAGAGGCAAAATTGAGATTCGCCTGGCTGATACCGTTTATGGAGGCCAGCGCTTTTTCTATCGTTGCCGTACAGGAGATTCCTGCTATAGGCAGCTCGATCCTGACCTCTCCTTTATTCTCTCCGCTTACCCCGGTTGTAGCCGACGGGATAATCGCCTGCTGTTTAACCATCTCTGCGTGACAAAGCATTATCCATTCTGCCCTCCTGCACCCCACCTGCGGTTAATAAAATTATATACCGGTACGAAGACAACTCCGGTATATATTCCATAAAGAAAGCTCTCGACAAGACCGAGGAGGAATCCACCCAGAGTCAGCCACTTGAAGGCAGGAAGCATTGCCTCAAGAAACATCGCCATTCCATGCAGACTTTTGGGGACTATCAATCCGTAAAGGACACAGAGGGTGAATGAAATCGCCGTAAAGATACCCAGAGACCAGCTGACCACTCTTATATTTAATGGCATCCTCCACCCCCTTCTTTTTTTGCCTGTGAACCTTCTGCATGTCCTTTGTGCTCACCACCCTCTTTTTTACCTCCATGGCCCCCATGGGCACCTCCGTGACCAAAGAGGTGTATTCCGATAAATACCGCAAAAAGTATTATCCAGAACCAGTTTACTCTGACCCATTCCATAACTTACCCTCCTTCATTCCACCTTTCCATCTCTACAAGGGAAAACCAACCTTTTGGATCAGAAAACCATTTAGTGACATTCAAACCGGCATTAAAGGCCATCCGGTCCACGCTGCCTTTAGTGAATTTCCTGCATACCTCGGTGAGAATGCTTTCCCCCTCCTCTAACTTAACCGTTAATCCCAGAGAACTTATCTCTGCAACTACATCGACGTTAGCCTGCAAATACATCTCCATCCGTTCTTTTTCCATATTAAAGACGGCACGATGATCAAAATGGTCTAAATCAAAATCAGCTTCCAGCGCCCTGTTTAAAACATTCAGAATGTTTTTATTGAATTCAGCCGTAATCCCCGAGGAGTCGTTATAAGCGCGTTCCAATATATCCCGTGGCTTCAACATGTCAATACCGAGCAGAAAGCGATCCCCCTCCCCCAGGGAACCGGCAACACTCTTTAAGAAAAGATCCCCGGCGTCTTCATTGAAATTCCCTAATGTACTGCCGAAGAAGACAAACAGTTTCTCCCGGCCACACGGAATCATCTCCATATGTCTGGTAAAATCGGCAACTATCCCAAGCATATTCAGTCCGGGATATATCCTCAGCAATTCTTCCGTTGACGCCTCCAGGGCTGCCTCACTGACATCTACCGGTATATACCGTATGTTTGATAATTTGTTCTTTGGGACAATATCCAGCAGCGTCCTGATCTTCCAGTTTGCGCCTGCCCCCAACTCAACAATATCGCCATCCGGGAAATAATGCATTATAGACGGAGCAGCATCCCTTAATATAGACAGTTCCGTACGCGTAGGATAGTACTCGGGCAAACAGCAAATCTTCTCAAAGAGGACCGATCCCCGGGCATCGTAAAAGTATTTACTGGGAATAAACTTTTGTGATGCCGTTAAGCCGGACAGGACATCCTCTTTTATGTCGTCATGATATGTAGTATTTACATAGTTTATAGTTTCCATTATGGACACACCTTTTTTGTTCCGCACCTGCACCACACACATGTACAGTCTTCACGGCTGCAGCTCAGGTCCTGGACCCTGCTTTCATATCTCCTTTTTGCAAGGGGAAGCAGAATATTTTTTAAAAAAGAAGGGTTATAATGTTTTTTGAGAATTTTGGCGGGATCACCCTTACCAAAACATTTAATCATATACCTGTAGCCGGTATGGCCAATCCTTTCGAAGAGATAGCGGTTAATAAGAGAGGTTTCAAGCATAGGCCTTAGTTCCCTTTGCCAAAGCACATCATAATCTGAATCCTCTATAAAACTTTTTGCAGCTATATAGCCTGACAACATCGAGTATCTCATCCCAAACCCCCAGAGACAGTCCTGAAAACCTGCCGCCTCACCAATATAAATTTTTTCATTGCGTGTCTGCTTGTCACGAATGAAGAAGTTTCCATAACCGCCGAACTTCTTCCTGTTTTTGATATCCACATCCATCTTCTCCTTGAAAAAATTCAGCATCTTTTCAAAGTAATCATCTGCCTTTTTAAACTCTCTGTAAAGGACAGTGGCCATTGTTGCATACCCCTGCTTTACAAGAAGATACGCATATCCCTTTGGGGCTATATTGTCGTCAAGTACCACAACCGCCTTATCCTGCATCTTCGTGTTAAAGGTTATACCGACGGCAACGGCATCAGCCCCCTTGGGTCCGGTTCCCACTATGGCCTTTCCTTCAAGGTTATCAAGGCGGTGGTTAAATATAATCTCTACCCCCAGCGACAACGCCTGTTCCTTTAATCCCCAGTCCAGGGTTCCGGGCATACTGCCTCTCCTGACAAGATAAAAGATCGGTCTGCCGGATTTTACTTCAACGGGTTTCATTTCAGGCGCATATACCGTTCCCTCGTAATAAGGCATCCAGAGGAAATTGATCCTGATTCCAATCTCTCCGAGTAACTCCGTAACGTCTCTTTCGGAACTCCAGTTCTCAACCCCCTGAAAATCCCCGCTTAAACGGTAGCCGACATCAGGAGACATCTCAAAGACCTTCACGGCAAGTCCGTGCTTGCGAAGGACAATAGCCGCCACCAGTGATGCAGGGCCGGCGCCGATGATGTTTACAGTGTTTTTATACATCATTCTGACAACCCCGAATCTTTTACTTCAAAATCTCTGATAAACGCTGCAGCGCAATGTTGATATATATACCTGAACCCAGCTCAAACCCTGCTGCCAGGGTAAGGCGCGGGATTATCTGAATGTGCCAGAGAAAATAAGACTTATGTTCGTCATCCACAGGGGCCGTATGGATAACCAGGTTATAATCCGGGTTTTCAAGGCTGACATACAGTTTCAGCAGGACTTCTTTCAGGACCCGTGAGAGGTCTTTGATTTCCTCGTCCGAGGTATTCCCGAAAGACGAGTTATGCACCTTGGGCATAAGCCATGTTTCAAAAGGATAGCGTGACGCAAAAGGGTGTACTACAACGAAATAATCCGTCTCCGCCACAATCCTCTCTGATGCCTCAAGCTCATTCTCCCGGAGGTCGCAATAGAGGCAACGCCCTGTGTTGTCATAATGCTGAATGGCTATCTCATACCGCCTGCGAACAAATGGCGGGACTATCGGGGATGCAACAACCTGGGAGTGTGGATGTTCAAGGGATGTTCCCGCCCCCCGGCCGTGGTTTTTAAGAATAATAACCGTTCTGATAGCAGGGTCTTTTTTTAAGGCATGGTATCTGTCCCTGTATACCCTGATGAGCCCCTCAACCTCCGTATCATTCATGAAAGGGATAAAATTGTCATGCCGCGGTGTTTCGATAATGACCTCATGGTTGCCATACCCCGGGCTCTTTCTGAAAAGTCCCCATTCCTCTCTTTCGGTATTACCCTCAGGCCTTAATGCTGCAAATTTGTTTGGTACAACACGTGTTTTCCACCTGCCGGGTTCTCCATAAACAACCTTGGCTTCAGGCGTCCTGTGTTCGTTTCCCGGACAAAATGGACAGCTCTCGCTGTGAGCCGGAAAGTATGGCCTGGTTATATTATCTTTCTTAAACTCACTGGGCCGCTTTGCCCGTTCTTTTGCTATAATAACCCAGTCATGGGTAGTCGGGTCCTGCCGTAGTTCTGACATAAAAGTATCTCCTTAATTATCTCCCTTTGCTTTTACCTGCCATTGGCAAGCAGGGTATATCAGTCGGATTCCTGCCATCCATTTAGCCCACCTTCCTGAGGTCCAGTATATACTGCCTTGCTGCCAGGGCCGCCTTTGCCCCTTCGCCGGAGGCGATAATTATTCGCTTGCCAAAGGCATTTGTAATATCTCCGGCTGCAAATATACCCGGACAGGAAGTTGAACAGTCAGGATTTATTACAACTTCGCCTTTGTTGTTAAGTTTGACAATATAAGAGACTATTGAGGAATTAGGTTGTAACCCTATCGCAATAAATATGCCCTTGACAGGTAAATTAACCGTTTCTTTTTCGGCTACCTTTCTGATCGTGATATTGGAGAGTGTCTTCTTACCTGAAAATTCAATAATCTTGTATCCCTCGTAATAGCGGATAGGGTAAATGGCAGAGGAAGGCCCCTTTTTATTCGCGTTTCTGTAATGGTTAATCCTTTCGATTATCACCGGGTCTGCCGAGAGCTTGGTATCGGAAATAATGTATATATTCCTGGCAACGGTATGCAGGTTCTCAACGATCTGCATTGCTGAATTCCCCCCACCAATTACTGCCACGTCTTCTCCCTGCACAAGTGAGATATCCTGGACGTTCCCGTAAAAGACGCCTTTTCTCTGAAACTCCTCTTCACCCGGTACTTTCAGTTTCCTTCTTGTCATCCCTGTAGCAATGAGCAGGGTCTTTGTGAAATACTTCTTGAGTTCTGATGTGGTAACATTAAATCCACCTTTAACAGGCTCAACTACCTCAACATCACTCATGAGATGGTCAATATAGTGGGAATCGAGAAGCTGATACCGGAACTTTTCTATAAGCTCAGGCCCTGTTATGAAGTCAAATCCCATATAATTCTCGATCTTCGTGCTGTCAATGGCCTGCCCTCCAAGGTCCCTGGTGATAAGAAATGCCTCCATCTTGAGTGTTGCTGCATATACTGCCGCAGTCAGGCCCGCAGGCCCGCCACCAATAATTATGAGGTCATAGGATGTGCGTGGAAGCTTGCAAATCCTTTCATTCAGAAACCTCTCCCTGCACCCTTCAGAACAGAAATAGAAAATCTCACCGTCACATTCCGTTGTGATGGCATGTTTTTCATTAACGTCCATATTACATATAGGATCTTTTCTAATCTTATTTCCTTTCATTAACTTTGCCTCCTCTTTTTCAGCCTGCAATATAGAATTACCTGTAATGCTGCAAGGTTCCAGGATATTTTTTAGTATATAGGATACTGCTTAAATTTGAACATAATATGAAGACAAAATGATGTTTTCGTGAAGGAGAATGTAATAAATGAAGATGTAATAACATATGGAATTCAGTGACAATGGCAGCAATAGAACCATATTACACACAGAGTGGGGATTATCGGCAATCAGTCTCAGCTATTGTCTTTGAATATATTAAGAACTGAATTCTTAGCTTCCGGGCACTTTTTAGTGAACGCCTCGTAAAAGGGGTTGTTTGAAATCCGGCCCGGAGGTTTCTCCTTTTTCTCACGTTTTGTCACGGTCTTCGGAGCCGCCCTTACCTCTTGTTTTTTACGCGGAGCTTTTATCCCGGACTCTCCGTTCTTCATTGAGAGGGCAATCCGTTTCCGCTGCAGGTCCACATTTAGTACCGTAACAGTAACCTTCTGATGGACCTTCACCACATCCCCTGGGCTTTTCACAAACCTGCCGGAGAGTTCACTGATATGGACAAGTCCGTCCTGGTGGACCCCTATATCCACGAAGCACCCGAAGGCAGTGATATTGGTAACTATCCCCGGGAGTTTCATCCCCGGCTTCACATCATCGATCTTCCCGACACCTTCGGCAAACCTGAAGGACTCGAACCGCTCTCTGGGGTCCCGTCCCGGTTTATCCAGCTCATCCATGATGTCGATCAGGGTCGGCATACCCACCCTGTCAGTCACATAGAGCGAAAGGTCGATCTTTTTTCCGAGCCCCTCCTCTTTCATAAGGTCGGTTAACGAGCATTCCAGATCCCGGGCCATGGCGTCTATTATGTGATAGCTTTCAGGGTGAACCGCAGAACCGTCGAGGGGGTTTTCAGCATCCCGTATGCGGAGGAACCCTGCCGCCTGCTCAAAGGCCTTCGGCCCGAGGCGGGGGACCTTCACAAGTTCATTCCGTGACCTGAATGGTCCGTGTTCATTCCTGTAGTCCACAATGCCCTTTGCAAGCTGTGGTCCCAGCCCCGATACATAGGTGAGGAGCTGTTTACTTGCCGTATTCACCTCTACTCCCACCCGGTTGACACAGCTGACGACCACGTCATCAAGGCCTTTCTTCAGTGCGGTCTGGTCCACATCATGCTGGTATTGCCCGACCCCGATGGACTTGGCATCTATCTTTACCAGTTCGGCAAGGGGATCCATGAGCCGCCGCCCGATCGAGATGGAACCGCGGACGGTCACGTCGTGGTCGGGAAATTCCTCCCGTGCCGCCTCTGACGCCGAATAGATGGATGCTCCGCTCTCGTTCACCATCACCACGTTGATCTCCCCGGAAAGGCCAATACCCCGAATAAAAGACTCGGTCTCCCTGCCTGCAGTGCCGTTCCCAATGGCTATCGCCTCGATACCGAAGCGGCTGCAGAGGTCCCTGATCTTTTCGGCAGCCTCAGAAGACCCCTTATCGGAGAAGTGGGGATAGATTGTATCGTTACGGAGCAGTTTTCCCTGCCGGTCAAGGCAGACCACTTTGCACCCGGTCCTGAATCCAGGGTCAATAGCGAGTATATTTTTCCCGGTAAGGGGCGGGGCAAGCAGAAGCTGTCTCAGGTTTTCAACAAAGACACGTATCGCCTCCTCGTCCGCCTGCTTCTTAAGGGCAAGGCGTGTCTCGGCCTCCATGGAAGAAGAGAGCAGCCGTTTAAAACTGTCCCGGACAGCGGAGTTCACCTGCCCTGATGCCGGCCCGCTCCCTTTTACGAAGAGTGCATCGAGCATGCTCAGGGCCTCATCTTCAAACGGGGTTATACGGAAGGTAAGGAACCCCTCGCTCTCCCCGCGCCGGATGGCCAGGACCCTGTGTGAAGGGGCCTTTGAGACAGGCTCCTCCCATTCGTAATAATCTTTATACTTTATCCCTTCTTCCTCTTTCCCTTTAATCACCTTCGACCGCATGATACCTTTGGCCCAAAAGAGTCCGCGCATCCTTTCCCGTGCCCGCTGGTCTTCGCTTACCCATTCGGCAATAATGTCCCGGGCTCCGGCAAGGGCCTCTTCAACAGAGGTAACCCCTTTCTCAGTGTCCATGAACGCCATGGCTTCGGCTTCCGGGTCCATTTCGGTCTGTTCAAAAATCCTCAAGGCGAGCGGCTCAAGCCCCTTTTCCTTCGCTATAGTTGCCCGTGTGCGGCGTTTGGGCCGAAAGGGAAGATAAATATCCTCCAGTACGGTCATGGATTCAGCCCCTTCAATCTTCGCCTTTAAATCGTCTGTTAGCAGTTCCCGCTCTTCAAGGGACTTCATAATAGATTCACGCCGCCTGTCCAGTTCCCTGAGCTTTTCGAGCCTCTCCCTGATAGCGGCAATTGCGACTTCATCAAGGCTTCCGGTAGCCTCCTTTCGGTACCGGGCGATAAATGGCACTGACGCCCCTTCATCAAGCAGCGCGGCTGTTGCCTTGGCCTGTGATGGTTTAACGGCAAGTTCTTTTGCAATTATCTGAATGTGCAGTTCGTTCAGTATCTCCATTATTTGGGCCTTTGGACCTTTCGTCCCGTTACTCTTCCACGCGTTGGCACTTTTGCCCTTTTTCTATGTGGCTGGATTTCTTTCTTCCGGGCCCGCCCCGGCATTTTCCGGTAATCGGTAACGATCATTTCATCCGTCAACGGCATAACCGGTATCTTCTGCCTGATATATTTCTCAACGTCAGCAAGGGAATGAACGTATTTCTCACAGGCAAGGGTTATCGCCATTCCGTCTGCTCCGGCCCGCGCGGTCCTGCCGATACGATGCACATAGTCCTCCGCGTTTTGGGGAAGGTCGTAATTGATCACGTGCGTCACCCCATCAATATGCAGCCCCCGGCTCGCCACATCAGTGGCCGCAAGGATCGGCAGGGTGCCATCCCTGAACAGGGTGAGCACCTTCATGCGTTTTTTCTGGGGAAGCTCTCCTGTGATAGCGGCAGTTGCCAACCCATTGGCGTTAAGTACTCTCTCAAGGCGTTCGGTTGCCGCCCTGGTGTTGCAGAAGATCAGATAGCGACCGTTGGTGTCACGCCTGAGGATTCCGATAAGAAGGCCGATTTTCTCGGACGTACCGACGTGATAGATCTCCTGTTTGATCTGTTCCACCGTGACATTCTCAGGCGTCACAGTAACCTTCTCCGGCATGTTCATGTATTCATAGCACAGCTCAAGCACCCGGGTGGTAAGGGTTGCCGAAAAGAGCATGGACTGCCGTTTGTCGTATGGAGACATCCTCCTTAGCAGGAACCGGAGGTCACTGATGAATCCCATATCAAAGAGGCGGTCAGCCTCATCTATTACAAGGAATTGCGTCTTCTTCAGACTATAGACCCGCTGCTTCAGATAGTCGATGAGCCGGCCCGGCGTGCCTACCAGCACGTCAACGCCCTTTGCAAGTTCCTCACGCTGCTTATGATAATCAATGCCACCGAAGACAGAGAGAATCCTGAAGCCGGCAGAACCTTCCAGCAGTTTTGCCTCTGCCTCTATCTGGATCACGAGTTCCCTTGTCGGTGCAATGATGAGCACGCGGGGGGATAAGCCTCGTACCGGCGGAGGCCCTGAGAGCATGCGCGAGAATACAGGAATCAGGAAGGCTGCGGTCTTGCCGGTGCCCGTCTGGGCCTGGGCCGCAATGTCCTTGCCCTGGAGCGCCTGGGGCAAGGTCCGGGCCTGAACAGGGGTGCACTCGGTAAATCCAGCGGCCCTGATTCCCTCAAGGACCTTTTCATGGATACTCAATTCTTCGAATTTCACTACCTCTACTATACCTTAAGCCCGGCCATTTCATAAAGCGGCAACAAGAGAGGTTGTTTTTTATGTGTGAAAAACCGTGCTTTTGGCCGCACTTTCTCCTGCAAGATATCCTGTGCTCCAGCAAACCTGCAGGTTATAACCTCCGGTAGGCCCGTCCAGGTCCAGGATTTCGCCGGCAAAATACAGATTCTTTATTATTCTTGACCTCATGGTCTTCGGATCAATCTCTTTTAAACTTACCCCCCCGGTAGTGATGATTGCCTTATTGAATCCCGACAAGCCTTCTACTGTCAAGGGGAATTCTTTTAAAAGCAAGCGCAATTTTTTACGTTCTTCTTTTGTTATGGAGTGGCCTTTCCGTTTGGGATCTATCCCTGCCAGTTCAAGAATTACAGGGATCAGTTTTTTGGGAAGCAATTCGGAAAGTATATTTTTTATTGACTTGTTGCCATACTCTTCCAGATCGTGCAGGATTCTCTTATCCAGGACTTTAAAATCCAGGGCCGGCTTGAAATCAATGAATATATCCGCCTCTCCATTAACGAGTAACCTCCCTATTGACTTGCTCATATCAAGGATTATCGGCCCACTCAGGCCGGAACCGGTAAACAGGGCCTCACCAAAGCGGTCATCCTGTTTTTTATTATCCTGATAAATAGAAATCCGGACATTTTTCAGGCTTAGCCCCTCTAACTCCTTCACCCATCGTTCTTTTACCAGTACCGGAGTAAGCGCCGGTTCGGGTTTTATTATCGTATGCCCCATTTGCCTTGCCCAGACATAACCTTCTCCGGTAGAGCCTGTCCGGGGATAAGATAGGCCTCCAGTGCTGAGGAGATAGTTTTCTGCTTTGATCCCGGAATTATCAAAAATGATTTTTTCTATTCTGTTTTGCCTTCGAGATATCTTTTTTATCCTGCAATCGGTAAGCAGGGTGATCTTGTTTTTTTTAATGAGTCTGAGAAAAAGCCCCTGCACATCCTTTGCCCTGTCGCTTTCAGGAAATACCCGCCCTCCCCGTTCGGTCTTTGTTTGCAGATTGTTTTTATGAAAAAAATCAATTGTCTCCTTTATTCCGAAATGATAGAGGGCGTTCAGAAGAAATTTGCCGTTTTTTCCTAAATTATCTGCAAATTTTCGAAGATCGGGTTCGGAGTTGGTTATGTTGCATCTTTCTTTGCCCGTCATTAACAGTTTTATCCCCGGGGTACTATTTTTCTCTAAAAGCACAACCATGGCTCCGCATTCAGATGCACGTAATGCGGCCATCATACCCGCAGGTCCCGCCCCGATTATTGCAAGATCGTATTTTTCTGTCTGCATAGCTGCCGATACGTTTATCGTCTTCAAGGTCAATCCTTCATAATTATTAACCTGGTAAACAAATACAGAGTTTTTTTGCCGGCTGAGTGGTTAGCTTTGCTGACAAATATATCTCTCTGAATAGCTGGCCAGGGTAATATGGTAATATTATGCCATAGACCATCTTTGTAGTGACCCATCCCGGGAGTTCGCCCCGGCGCTTTATATAATCCCCTGAATATCTCTTCGTTTACTAAGTCCATGAATTTTACTAATCCCGATAGTCCGCCGAATGGGCTTAACCGCACGCTGCAATATTCGTATCCTCTTGATGCCCCTATTTTACCTGCCTTTGTCCTTTCCGCCATTTGTACGTTCCCATGGATCAAGACGTATCTATAATTATCTATAATTATATCTTGACTTACCCTGTTGTTAAATGTTATAAATTATACGTTTTTTAACCCCAACGGTTAAAATAGGAGGATCAATGGCACTTCTAACTTTCATGGGCGGAGTTCATCCACCGGACCACAAGGAGTTATCCTCAGGAGTATCCATAAAAAAGGCTTCTCCACCTTCACGGGTTCTTATTCAACTGAGCCAGCATATAGGTGCACCCTGCAAATGTACTGTGCAGATAGGGCAGGAGGTCAAGAAAGGAGATTTGATTGGAGAACCGACGGGTTTTGTATCGGCTCCTGTTCATACTTCGGTCTCGGGCAAGGTGGTTGCCCTGATGGACGCACCGAATGCAATGGGAAGAATGGTGCCTGCAGTCGTAATAGAAAATAACGGCAAAGAGGAGTGGACCCAGCTCAGGGACAACCCCGACTACATGAAACTCCCGCCGGAAGAATTAAAAGGCAAGATAAAAGATGCGGGGATTGTGGGGATGGGTGGCGCCACGTTTCCCACTCATGTAAAGCTCTCTCCGCCCAAGGAAAAGCCCATAGACGTAGTTATAATCAATGGCGCGGAGTGTGAGCCCTATCTTACGGCAGACCACCGGCTTATGGTCGAGACACCACAGGATGTGATAGAAGGGCTGAAGATCCTGATGAGGGTGCTTGGTGTGAAGAAGGGCTATGTGGGGATTGAGGCCAACAAGCCCGATGCAATTGAGAAGATGAAAGAGGCCGCTTCGGGGATCCGGGACATTGAAGTGAGCCCGCTTGAGGTCAAGTATCCCCAGGGCGCTGAAAAGATGCTGATCAAGGCAATAACAGGCAGGGATGTCCCGGCCGGAGGCCTCCCTATGGATATCGGTGTCGTTGTACAGAATGTGGGAACTGCGGTTGCAATTTATGAGGCCTGCAGATACGGGAAACCCCTTATTGAAAGGGTTGTAACGGTTACCGGCCTTGGTATCAGGAATCCGGGTAACGTGAAGGCCCGTATCGGCACTCCCATAACAGAGTTAATAGAAGACCGTGGGGGTTTTGCCGACAGCCCGGTTAAGGTGGTGCTCGGCGGACCTATGATGGGATTTGCCCAGTATACGCTGGATGTGCCTGTAACAAAAGGGACATCAGGTGTGCTGGTCATGTCGGAGAAGGAATACGTTCCTTCCGGAAAGTTTGGGCACTGTATAAAGTGCGGCAGGTGCGTGGATGCCTGCCCTATGGGACTTATGCCGTCCATGCTCAGCCTGTTTGCTGAAAGAGGTTTTTATGAGGAGACAAAGGAGTACAACCTTTTTGACTGTTTTGAGTGTGGGACATGCACCTATGTCTGCCCGTCAAAGAGGCCTATTGTTCAGTTTATAAGACTTGCAAAATCATTAGTGAAAAGATAAAAAGTAATTGGTCACCATGCACCGGTCATGAAACATGACGACTTGTAAAATTGCGCATAATTATGAAATTCTCCACAAAGTCTGTCATGTCCCGAAAGCATTCGGGGCATCCTTAACACACTGGGAAAAAGATTTCCGACAAACGGGAATGACACAACGTGCGCAATAATTTGTGTATAGTTACAACTCAACGCTTCAAATGACAGGGCAATGACTAAATGAGAAGGAGCGAATAAAAATGGCAGTGGCAAAGAATGAGCGTGAATTAATTGTAACTGTTAGTCCTCACATCAGAGACGAGGAGACGGTAAGCAGGATTATGTGGACAGTAAGCCTCAGTCTGCTGCCTGCCCTTGTAATGGCTGTGTATTTCTTTGGTCCACGGGCACTCTATGTTACAGCCCTTAGCATCATAGGCTCTCTATTCAGCGAATGGTTTGTGGAGAAGATAACAAACAGGGAATTTACAGTTAGAGATGGCAGTGCCTTTTTAACCGGGCTGCTTTTTGCAATGACCCTGCCTGCCACAGTGCCTTTTTATATTCCTCTAATAGGTTCGTTTGTTGCTGTTGCTATAACAAAGCAACTCTTTGGCGGGATAGGTTACAATATTTTTAATCCGGCACTGATGGGCAGGGCCTTTGTACTGATAACATGGCCACGGGCAATGACATCATGGATTGTACCAACTGCTGCGTTTGTGGGGCTTGACGCCAAGACCACCGCAACTCCCCTCTCACTGTTGAAAGAAGAAGGTATGCACAAACTCATCGAGGTCTTTGGTGACAAGATGAACCTTTATACGGATCTGTTCATAGGCCACAGGGCAGGCTCACTTGGTGAGACCTCTGTAATTGCACTCCTGATTGGTGCGGGCTTTCTGCTTCATAAGAGATACATAACGTGGCATATACCGCTTTCATTCCTTACAACTGTGGCAGTCTTTGCATGGATTTTCGGAGGCAAAGAAGGCTTCTTTACCGGTGACCCGACTCTCCATCTCTTAAGTGGCGGTCTGATAATCGGTGCCTTTTTCATGGCTACTGACTATGTGACCTGTCCCTCTGTGAAGTCAGGGCAGATATTGTTTGGTATCGGTTGCGGACTGCTTACAATCCTGATAAGGCTGAAGTCGGGATATCCCGAGGGTGTGATGTTTGCTATACTCTTGATGAACTGTTTTACTCCATTGATTGAGAGAAACCTGAAGTCAAAGGTGTTTGGAGCTAGAAAGGAGGCCATGCAGTGACCTTCAAAGAAATCCTCAAGATAACCGCAAACCTTGTGGTATTATATGTTGCAGGTGGCCTGATACTTGCTGCTGTATATGTAAAAACAGCCCCCATTATTGCTAAAAAAGCCGCACAGGAGAAGAAAGAGGCCCTTCAGAAGATGATGCCTGATGCTGACACTATTCAGAAATTAGGTGATTGGAAACCCCATGGAAAGCTTGCAGAATACTTTGTTGCAAAGAAGGATGGAGCGGTTATCGGCTATGTGGTTCAGACCTTTGCAAAGGGATATTCAAGCTATATAAATATCCTCTTTTCCGTCAATAATAATTTTGTTGTACAGCAGATCGATATACTTCATCATGCAGAAACACCGGGACTTGGCGATGAAATAACGACCAAGTGGTTCAAGGGACAGTTTCACGGTAAGGATATGGAACATCTTAAGGTTGTAAAGAGAGAGACAACTGAATATATTCAGGCCATTAGTGGTGCAACCATTTCATCAAGGGCTGTAACAAAAGATGGTATAAAAAAAGGTCTGAAATTTTTAGAAAAAGCCTTGAAAGGAGAGAAACAGCATGAACCACCTACAGCAAGAAAAGGTTAGTTACTGGGGATTAATCAAGAATGGGATATTTAAGGAAAATACTATATTCAGGCTCGTCATCAGTCTCTGTCCTTCTATAGCTGTTACAAATAGCGTAAGAAATGGTTTTTTACTGGGCGTGGCGGTTCTGTTTGTTCAGACAATGGTTAATTCAACCGTAGCCCTTTTGAGGAATTTCATTCATCCCAGGATCAGGCTGCCTATCTTTATGCTCATTATTTCCGGGTGGGTCACTGTTGTTGATCTGCTTATGCAGGCATACGCACGGGCGGCATATAAGGAAATGGGGCTCTACATAGAGATTATCGTTGCCTTTGCATCAATTCTTGCAAGGGCTGAGATGTTTGCGAGCAAAAACAAGGTGGGAGCAGCATTCTTTGATGGTCTTGGCTCAGGGCTTGGATTTCTTGTAGCTCTCGTCCTTATCAGTTTTTTCAGAGAACTTCTTGGCAGGGGGTCGTTATGGGGATTCCAGATAGTCCACACAAAACCCATGCTTATTATGCTTATGCCAACGGGAGGTTTCCTTGTAGTAGGTCTGCTCATGGGCTTTTTCAACTGGATTGATATCAACTTCTATGGTGGAAAAGGTGCCGGTGGTGCCGGTGGACACTGACAGATTCAAAAAAAGTTATGGATTAAACTTGCGACAGGAAGCAGACAACTCTCAACACAATATGGTTGTATTGTAATTGTATAGGCTGAATCGGGGATAATAAAGAAACAAACTAATTTTGTTATTTTATCACGGAGGATAGTAATGCATGATGAATTCATAAAACTCTTTGAACTCTTTATAGCAGCATCAGTTATAAACAACTTTGTTTTTACAAGGTTTCTTGGTCTCTGTATCTTCTTTGGTGTTTCAAAGAAGATGGAGACGGCTGTCGGGATGAGTATAACATTTACATCGGTCATGGTTGTTTCTGCAGCACTTAGCTGGATTCTCTTAACTTACATAATGATTCCCCTTGACCTTACGTTTCTGAAGATAGTTATCTTTATAGGTATAGTAGCTGCTTTTGTGCAGGCATCAGATACAATAATGAGAAAGATAAGCCCTGGATTATACTATAAATTAGGTATTTATCTTGCCCTTATCTCAACTAACTGCATCATTATTGCCGTACCCCTTATAATGACGACAGAAAAGTATAACTTTATTGAGAGTCTGGTATTCGCCCTTGGTTCCGGGATTGGTTTTGCCATTTCCCTTACCATAATGGCAAGTATCAGGGAGAAGCTTGAACTTGCAGATGTCCCGAGGCCATTCAGGGGCATGCCGATTGCCTGGATTACTACAGCATTAATAGCACTTGCATTTACAGGTTTTTCAGGATTGATAACGATGTAGATTTCTATCAGTAACAATCAGTAAGAGAACAGCGTTTTCCGGAGGTAAACAGTGATGATAGATTATAAAACAATTGCTGATCTAATCAATAATATTGGCAACATTGACCTTGCACATATAATAAACCTCATCCCCTTGCCCAATGTGGGCGCAGGTGGCGGTATTGAGCCTAAAGGGAGTGTTGACTTTGTATCAACGATCGAGTTTACATTCATTTTTGTCTTAGGCGTGGGAACCGTATTCGGACTCGGCCTGGCCTTTGCAGCAAAAAAATTCCCTGTTAAGATGGACCCGCGGGTAGAGCAGGTCCGCGAGGTCCTTGCAGGTGCCCATTGTGGTGCCTGTGGTTATGCAGGCTGTCAGCAGTATGCCGAGGCAGTGGTAGCAAACCCGGATGTTTCCCCAAATCTCTGTACACCCGGAGGGGCAAAAACCGCAGAGCTGGTTGCCCTGATCTCCGGGAAGAAGGCAGAGGCTGCCGAGCCGATATTCTCAAGAATCATGTGCCAGGGAGACTGGCTGAAATCGGCAAAGAGGTTTAAATATGAAGGGATAGAAGACTGCAGGGCCGTTGTCCTGGCAGGCGGCGGTGACAAGGCATGTGTTTATGGATGCCTCGGATACGGTACATGTGTAAGGGCATGTCCATTTAATGCCATTCATATGAACGAAGACCATCTCCCCGTTGTTGATATAACAAAATGCACAGGATGCCGTAAGTGTGAGGCTGCCTGTCCGAAAAAGGCTATTGAAGTACTGCCGGCAGGCAAGGCAGTGGTAGTTACCTGCCACTCAAAGGACCGGGGGGCTGAAACGAGAAAGAAGTGTCAGGTCGGCTGCATTGCCTGCGGTGTCTGCGTGAAGGTCTGCCCCTTTGATGCAGCAAAGGTTGAAGACAGTCTTTCCCGCATTGATCTTGATAAATGCCGCGTATGCGGCCTGTGTGTAAAAAAGTGTCCGACAAAGGCGATTGTGGATTATATACCGGAAAGGTCCAGGGCCTATGTTCTCAGAGACAAGTGCATCGGTTGTAATATGTGCATGAAGGTATGTCCTGTAAATGCTGCCGGGGGTGAATTGAAGAAGGTGCATACAATAGACCAGGGTAAGTGTATCGGCTGCGGTATCTGCACGACAAAATGCCCTAAACAGGCTATTGACGGAACCTTTAACGCCCAGGAGGTCTTTACAAAGGCAGCAGAGAAGAAAAAGAAGAAGGCAGCTTAAAAAACAAAAACCCCTCCCTCTTCCTATAGCCTTACAATATGCACTGAGCAGGATATACAGGGGTCATAGGCCCGAACAAGTGTCTCAAGGGCCGGTTTTATATCAGGGGTTTCCTTTATAAGTGTCTCAGCCATAACCATGAGGGTACGTTCCATATCCGAGAGGTTCATGGCGGTGGGTGTGGTAATGTCGCCCTCTGTCACATACCCTTTCTCATCAAAGGTATAGGTATGTACAAGCATGCCCCTTGGTGCCTCAATAGCTGCTGTCCCCGTACCTGCAACAGGGCTGAACTCAGTCGTTATACCGCCGTCCTGTCCCTCGGGAAGGTCAATATCCAGCAGCTCGCCTATAATCTCCACCACCCTCTCGATGGAAAAGAGTATCTCAACACCCTGGGCCAGGTTGTTCATATAGGTGCTCCGGCTCTTCATAATACCGAGTTTCTTCAAAAGAACTCCGGCACTACCCTTGAGTTTACTGCCTGAGTTGAGAATCCGCGGCAGTGCCCCAACCATGAAAGGCTCCTTGCCGTAAAGGGTATGTTTTGTGTAAGAAGGAGGAAGGGCAGATTCATGGAACTTCTGATAAAAGTCCCTTACCTGCACCTTCTCTTTTCCATTTATAAGGATATCACCTCCTGTATAACCATACCCCCTGTCTGCAAGTGAAACCCAGTTGCTGACCTCAACAAGGGGTGTGTATTGAAGGGGAGGGATCTCTTTTGACAAAAACCCCGACACTTCACCTATAAGGGCTTCTGCCTCCTGACGAATACGTTGCAGGCTTACCCTGGAGGGTCCTGCACTCATGCCGCCAACTACAGGTGTTATCTGATGAATCGCCCTCCCGCCGATACACTCCTGCATTCTGTTACCAATGCCCTTTACCTTAAAGCCCAGAGAACCAGCATCAGGCAAATCTTTAGCCATATCCACAAAAGAGCTGTAACCGTAATAGTCAGGCAGTGCGAGCAGAAAGAGATGCAGCCCATGACTCTCAAGCGTCTCTGCATGAAGCAGAAGCTCCCTTAAAAGCACTGCCTCCCTTGGCACCTTTACACCAAAGGCATCCTCTATGGCCATTACCGAGATGACCCTGTGTGAGGCAGAGCATATGGAGCAGATCCTTGAGACATGGTGGGCACGTCATTAAAATGCCTGCCCACAATGAGCTTTTCAAACAACCTCGGAGGAGTAAGTATGTCGAGCTCTACAGACTCCACACGCCGGCCTTTTATCTTAAGGCCGATACTCCCATGTCCTTCCACCCTGCTTATCAGTTCTTTCTTCATTATCCTCTTTCCCAGAAGAGGTCAAACCTCCTCTTTATCTCATCTTCACCAAGCCCTATCTGCCTGAATATCTCTACGAGGGCCTCCCTGTTTGCATCCTCATAAGCACCGAAACAGCCATCACACGGCCTGCCCACCGACGGCTGCCTTGCACCACAGCCGGCCCTTGTAACAGGCCCGAGGCAGGGAAGCCCCCTGTATCTGAGCAAACACTCATTACCCTTCATCTTGCACTCCATACAGAGCGGATAATTGGGCACCTCAGGCACCACGCCCCTGAGCAGGTACCCAAGGCAGTGCATAAGATAACTCCTCTCTATAGGGCACCCCGGAATTGAAAAGTCCACAGTGACAACATCGCTGACCGGTCGTGGGAACCCGGAGGAAAACCCCTCGCCCGTTTCAGGATAGACATCCCTTAACCAGCCTTTTCTCTTCTTCGGCCCCCGTGCCACCACACC
>QIJG01000050.1 GCA_003232715.1 Nitrospirota bacterium | reverse complement strand
CGTCAGGACTTTGTTACTCCACTGACGTGGATTCTATTGTTGAAAAACTTCGGATTCTAAGCCGATTAACCCTTTCCTTGAAACCACCCGGGAGAGCTGAAGAGTCACCGGGTGGTTTCTTTGTTGAATTAAACCCCTCATCCATGCTATGCTTAAATTAAATATTCAGTCTATCTTACTGAAAAACAAAGATAAATTTACTGTTTTAAAAAAAAAGGCAAGGTTCGCCCATGACTTCATCTTACGCCCTGGACGAAAAACATCAGATACTGCTGATAGATCCTTATGCGAGGCAGCATAACAAAAGCCTCGCTGCTTCATTGAAGGAATGCAAAATAATCGTCAATACAGAGAAGAGCAAATCCTGCGACTTCTTTCTGCATAACGAGATAGATCTTGTGCTTCTGGATCACTCCGGGAAGCATTCCTGCACTGAACTCCTTCAGTTCTTCAAGTCCGTCAAGCCCTCTGTGCCTGTAATAATATTGACGGATTGTGGCTCTGAAGAACTTGCACTTGCCGTTACGGTATTCCGTTTCGGTGCAAGGGACTACTTCAGGAAGCCGCTGGCTATGCAGGATTTAAAGAAGAGCATTCTCAGGGCCCTGTGCATCAAGGAGGTCTTGGGAGAAGAAGAACTGGAGAAGCCATGGAATGGGCTGTTCAGGGCGATCAGGTATATAAATGAGAGATACACCTTCCAGATAAAACTCTCCGAGATCGCCCGGGAGTCCGGAATGAGTATCTCCTGCTTTGGAAGGACCTTTAAGAGGGAAATGGGCATTACCTTTACCTTGTATGTAAACAGGCTCCGCATCTCGAAGGCGATAAAGATGCTCAGGGAGAACGGCCTTTCCATGAGCGACATAGCCTTTGCCTGTGGTTTTACGAACCAGTTTCACTTCACAAGGATGTTCAAGCGGATAATGAAGGCCTCTCCTAGGGTTTACAAAAAGTCGCTACGGAAAAAGAAGAGCCCCCTCTCTCACTTCAAGCACTTATGCAAAGAAAAACCGAAGGGCTACAGCCTTAACTGACCGCACCGGCCCCGCTATTGGAAAGGAAGCGGAATAGAGGAATTAAACGGGCTGGAGAACATCCCAATGCAAGGAATAAAAACAGATTAATCGTAATGTCGTTACTGCCCTAGCACACCCGTTTAAATTATCACATATGCCTTATCCACCACTAATCCCCCAAATGGCTTTTACACACTTATTGACAAGCCCACCCTTCCCTGCAAGATAGGTCAAAAAAAAGACAAAATAGGTCAAGAATTTACAGGTTAAATATGCTAAACTCATTTACGCAATGAAATGACTTAACTGGATAAGAAAACACTTAACCCGATTAAAAAAACTTAAAAACTAAGGACAGAGATGATTGACAAGGCTTTAGAGGTCTTAAAGAAAGAGATCCACGACTACCTTGTTCGACTGCCCGAGCTGAACGTAACGAGTGAGACCGTAGTCCATATAACGCCGATAGTCAAGTTCAACGGTGACATCGCCGTCCCTGACAACTCCCTGGGGCTGACTTTAGTCAACGTTGAGGAAGAAAGGATGGTGAAATCCCGGCAAGCCACCACCCTCACATCAGAAGGACAGGTCTCACACCTGAACCCGGCCATAAAGCTCAACCTTTACGTCCTGATTACCGCCAATTTCAACAAATACAGTACTGGCCTCGGATTCTTGTCAGGGGCGATACGCTTTTTCCAGGGCAAAAACGTATTCAACCCCCAGAACACACCGGGTCTTGATCAGTCTATTGAAAAACTGATCGCCGAGCTCTTCACTCTAAGTTTTGAACAACAGAACCATATATGGGGAGCACTGGGGGCAAAGTACCTCCCT
The DNA here is from genome assembly GCA_003232715.1 of Nitrospirota bacterium. GTDB lineage: Bacteria > Nitrospirota > Thermodesulfovibrionia > Thermodesulfovibrionales > JdFR-85 > BMS3Bbin07. Next base: position 53,402 of record QIJG01000050.1, on the reverse strand, counting down.
TCGGTCATGTACAAGATTCGGATGCTGACAATCCAGGAGACACTTATAACGGACGAACAGCCCCCTGTCAGGATTATGAATCTCTCGGACAGGAGGAGCTGATCCATGGAACTTGAATATAATACATTGTTCGATGTTGAAATCCTGCACAATTACTACGATTCCGGGATCGCTGAAGACTTCACCATAACCCCCTCCGGAACATGTCGGCAGGACTTGCTCGACCACGGGCTGCTCTTCAGAACGACCCCCAAGGGATTCGCCGTTCTCTACGGGCTGACCAGAAATGATAACGGCAGCCCCCAACCTCTCAGGCCCCTCGAAAAGGCCCTACAGCTCAGTTTTGCCATCGCCTCCGCGAACCCCTACCTGACAAACTTCTCCAACTTACCGCTGGACGGAGGAAACAACCAGGTCTATCACCTCCACAACCTGAACGACAATCCCCAGGGAGGAAAGTTTCTCCTCACTTCCGAAAAGACCTCGGACCACCTGACTCAGCATGACCGGATCGAACTTAAGCCCCAGTCTTTCCAGTACACCTCCAAGGTGAACACCTCACAGGCAGAAATCGAGGTAGTAAACGACACAGGCAAGACGGTCCTGAAGAAGGTTGTAGAAACAACGGAAGGCATTCTCAGCTGCCCGGTCAACTTGAGAGATGGTCCGCCGGGAAAGTTCATCCTGAAGGTTGAGGGCACCAGGGAACTCGAGTTCTACGCAAGTAACGAGTTGATGAGCAAAAGCATATTCGCCGTCATCGACGTCTTTTTCACCGACAACGCGCCGGATGCTTACAGGCTTATCGATGACGATAACAAGCCTCTTCCCAAGACTTACACCCTCAGGATCGACAGAAGAGAGACGTACTGGAGATATTACGTGGTTATGAAATACCGTACCGATACATCTTCCGGCGACCTCTCCATCACATCACCTGACATCAGTGGGTCACCCGTGGTATTCGAAAAACAGTCCCGGCAGCAGATATCGGATGGAACGAAAGCCGTCCCCTTTGTCTCCAACAGACCCATCCCATTTCGGCAAAGCCCTGTCAAGGGGGTGCAGCTGAAAAAGGCCAACGGAAGCGGCGGCAGCGGGATATTCGAGATCGATAACCTGCCGAACCCATCGGTTGCAGCTCTCAAGCCGGACGGTTCAACTAACAAGGTCTACTCGGAGATATTTGTTTACATTTAAACCTTAAAAGTAGAATGAAGGAGGAACTATGGCTACTTACAAAACACCGGATGTTTACGTAGAGGAAATCTCCCTCTTTCCGCCCTCCGTGGCTGAGGTGGAGACGGCTGTTCCCGCTTTTATAGGCTATACGGAAAGGGCCGAAGAGTTAGGACCTGACGATCTGAGGCATGTACCGACAAAAATAACATCACTGTTGGAGTACGAGACACTGTTCGGGGGGGCTCCGCCCGTTAATGTAAACAAGGTCGTAATCGATGAAAACAACGTACTGAGTTCACACAATGTCAGCTCGAATTTTTACATGTATGACAGCCTGAGGCTGTTTTTCAAGAATGGAGGAGGAAAGTGCTACATCATATCCATAGGTTCCTATAGTGATACACCTTCCAAGTCCGAATTTGAAAAGGGCCTCGAAGAGCTGAAGAGAAAGGACGAACCGACGATCATACTCTTTCCTGATGCGGTCAGGCTTGGAGACGACCTGTATGACCTTCAGCAGCAGGCCATCGCCCAGTGCGCCAAACTGATGGACCGCTTTGCCGTGCTTGACCTTCTCGAATCCAAAGACACGGATGCAACCTTCAGATGGAAAGACGGGGTCGAGGAGTTCAGGAACAGGATCGGGATCAACCACCTGAAGTACGGGGCTGCCTACACCCCGTGGCTGAAGTCGAACCTGGGGTTAAAGATCCGCTACAGGGACATCAAGGGAAAGATCACAAGGGGAGGAAAGGTAATCAGTCTCGATGTCCTGACCGATGACGACGAAGTCAAGGAAATCATCACGAAACTGGACAACGCCATTGCCGATGTAGACACGATTGAAACCGACTTAAACGCTCTCAAGGGTGCTGAAAGCACTCTTAAGGCCGGATACACCGTCCTGCTGGACCAGTTCAAGGGCTCCCCGGACACAGGCAATTTCAAGGGGCTCTTTGATTTGATCTACGAGATTGCAGACAAAGTGGATAAAATGGCAAAGGACGATCCCGTCAAGGGTGACGATCTATTGACAAACATAAAGGACCTGATAACCAACTCCCTGAAAGACTCCCTCTCGACACTTATAGCATACGACAGGGGAGCAGAATCGGAATGGGACGGTTCCTTCAACCTCTATTCCAATTCCGACTACACGATCGAGGCGGACGAGTGGGGCGACCTCTTCAGCAGCCCCCCTGACGCCGACGGCTCGATATACACAGGTGGCACCGATGCCGAGAAGTTGAAAAACGCTGAACCGAAGATCTCCCTGATATTCGACCAGGTCAACGCGGCCTTCACTCAGATCGTTGATTCAGCCGGCAACTACGAAGGGACTTATGGAGACAGCCTCTACAACTCCCACGTCGTCTACAAGAACCTCGTAACGAAGCTGGGTAACTCCCTCTCAGAGCTTCCTCCAAGCGGTGCCATAGCAGGAATCTACGCAATGGTGGATGGCAGCAGGGGCGTCTGGAAGGCCCCGGCAAACGTGAGTCTCAGTGGGGTAACGGGCCTGACCGAGACTATCGACAGCGAGGAGCAGAAGGACCTGAATGTAGACACCACGGCCGGAAAATCAATAAACGCCATCCGTGCCTTCACAGGCAAGGGCATACTCGTCTGGGGCGCCCGCACCCTGGCAGGCAACGACAATGAATGGCGCTACATCCCTGTAAGACGCTTCTTCAACATGGTGGAGGAATCCGTGAAGAAGTCGACCTACTGGGCCGTATTCGAACCTAATGACGCCAACACGTGGATCAAGGTGAAATCCATGATAGAAAACTACCTGACACAGAAGTGGAGAGACGGGGCGCTTGCCGGGGCCAAGCCTGACCATGCCTTCTATGTCAAGGTCGGGATTGGAACCACCATGACCTCTCAGGACATCCTTGAAGGAAGAATGAACGTGAAGATCGGCATGGCAGTGGTGAGACCTGCTGAATTCATCATCCTCAAGTTCTCCCACAAGTTGCAGGAAGGATGATATCAAAAAGGACGGCTTCTCTTGAAAGCTGAAAAAAGACTTGCCCAGAAATAACAACAGTCAATATAAGGAGGAGAACCATGGCTGAATACCCTTTACCAGCGTTTCATTTCCAGGTGGACTGGGGCGGCTCCAGGGGAACGGAAATCGGCTTTGCCGAGGTCTCGGGACTGAACATCGAGACACAGGTCATCGAGTACCGCGACGGCGCAAGCAAGGAATACGGGGCCATCAAGATGCCCGGCATACCCAAGCACGGCAACATAACCATGAAAAAAGGCATCATACCTAAGGACAACGACTTCTTCAAATGGCTCAACACCACCTCGCTCAACAAGGTGGAAAGGAGAACCCTCACGATAAGCCTGCTCAACGAGAAACACGAGCCCGTCATGACATGGAAGGCCGTCAATGCCTTTCCTGTGAAGATAGAAGGCCCTGGCCTGAAGGCAACCGGCAACGAGGTGGCCATCGAGTCCATAGAAGTAGCTCATGAAGGGCTGACGATCGAGAACGAGTGAGCAAGGTGGGCACTAACTACCCGCCCGTAGGGTTTCACTTCAAGGTGGAGTTCAACCTCGACGGCATCCTCGAAGGGGATACCAGGTTCCAGGAGGTCTCGGGCCTCACGGCAGAGATCGGGATCGAAGAACTCAACGAAGGCGCTGAGAACCGGTTTTCACACCGCCTTCCCACCAGGTCAAAATATGGGAACCTTGTCCTCAAGCGGGGTATGTTGAAGAACTCAAAGCTGATCGAGTGGTTCAGAGATGCCGTCGAGAACTTCGAGTTCAAGCCCGCTGACGTGCTCGTGACCCTTTTGAACGAAGAGCATGAGCCACTTGTGGGGTGGAGCTTTGTAAAGGCCTGGCCGGTCAAGTGGGTGGTATCCGACTTCAAGGCGCAGGAAGGCAGCATCGTGGTGGAGACCATAGAACTTGCGTACAACTACTTCAAGAGGACTTGACCATGCCCGTCCAGGTAAACGAGATCATAATCAGGGCCGTCATTGACAGTGGAAGTAAGGATGAAAATGCAGAACCCGGCTCAAAAGGAGCCGACACGGCGGATATAGTGTCGGAATGTGTTGAACAGGTAATGCAGATATTGAAGGAAAAGGAAGAACGGTAGATGGCAAAGAATCCCACCACCGGCGAGGTAGAAAAGCTCGTCATAAAGGCATACAAGAAGGCTGATTACTCCGACAACCCTGTCGGGGAGTTCAAGGTGAGCTTCAATCCTGAGGAATACGTACAGGTATACGATATCGAATATAACGACAGGCAGGGTGACGGTACCACCGGAAGTCCCATGGTCTTCAAGAAGATCAAGCCCCAGGAATACAGTCTTAAATTCATGATCGACGGTACCGGGGTCAGCGGTGAAAAGATCGACGTTGTTGACAAGATCAAGGAATTCTTCACTGTTGTCGGTTACGACGGAGACATACACAGGCCGAAATACCTGCAGGTGCTGTGGGGAACTTTGAAATCGAACTGCACCCTGCTGAAGGCCGACATCACTTATAAGCTGTTCAGGTCCGACGGCAGGCCTTTAAGAGCCCTCGTGAACGCCTCCTTCAAAGAGAACATCGACGACTCGACCAGGGTCGCCAAGGCAAACGACAAGTCTCCGGACCTCACCCACGTCAGGACGGTCAAGGAGGGAGACACCCTGCCGCTAATGACTTACAGGATCTACGGGGACTTCTCATACTACCTCGAGGTTGCAAGGTTCAACAGACTGAAGGACTTCAGGCGATTGACCCCGGGGGAGAAGATCCTCTTTCCCCCGATAGAGAAGGTAGCTAATGGTTAACGAAAGAGCCGTTCCAACTCCGGCCCCGACTGACAAACCGACCTTCACCATAATGGTCGAGGACGAGGAGCTGCCGCGCCAGTACCACATCATATCCATTGTGGTCACGAAGATGGTGAACAAGATAACCCGGGCCAGAATAATACTCCTTGATGGGGACCCTGCCGGCGAAGACTTCAAGGCAAGTAATACCGACTTGTTTGTCCCTGGCAGAAAGGTCGAAATCATGGCCGGGTATCACTCCAATGAGTCCCTGATTTTCTCCGGCATAATCGTCAGGCACGGGATCAGGATCCGGCAAGGCAAAGCATCGACGTTGACAATCGAGTGCAAACATAAGGCTGTGAAGATGTCCCTGGGACCGAAGAATACATGCTACCATGATGTCACCGACAGTGATGTCTTCGACACCATCGTCGGCAACTACGAGATTGACGGCGAGATCGAGACAACGGGCGTCAACCACAAGGAACTCGTCCAGTACTACTGTACTGACTGGGATTTCATCACGAGCCGTGCTGAGGTCAACGGCATGCTGGTCTACGCGGACGATAAAAAGGTCGAAATAAAAAGGCCTGACTTCTCTGAAGAGGCGGACATCTCTCTACTGTACGGCGCAACAATTTTAGAGCTTGATGCCGAAATGGACGCCGGAAGCCAGGTCCGGGAAGTGGAGGGACGCACATGGGACATGGCGAACCAGGATGTGATCTCAACAGAAGGAGAAGAGCCTGATGTAACCGAACAGGGAAACGTGGACTCCCGGACACTGGCAGAGGCGATCGGAGCCGACTCGAGAAAACTCCAGCAGGCAGGCCAGATCTCCGAGGAGGAATTGCAGGCCTGGACCAGTGCCGCCCTGTTGCGTTCCAGGATGTCCAAGATACAGGGAAGGGTGAAGTTTACAGGCCATGCCGCCATCAAGCCCGGGAGTTTTCTGGGCCTGGCAGGTCTGGGAGAACGCTTCAACGGCAAGGCCTTTGTTTCAGGCATTCGTCACGAGATAGGAGACGGCTCATGGACTACAGAGGCACAACTCGGCCTTTCACAGGAGTGGTTTATTGAAAGAAACAGGGTCAACTCCCTGCCTGCCTCGGGCCTCTTACCCGCTGTAAACGGGCTCCAGATGGGTATCGTAACACAGCTTCAGGACGACCCTGACGGTGAAGACAGGGTGCTGGTAAAGCTCCCCCTGGTCGACAGCAACGACGACGGCCTATGGTCACGCGTTGCCACCCTTGACGCCGGTGACAACAGGGGCTCTTTCTTCAGGCCCGAGATCGGAGACGAGGTGGTGCTCGGGTTCCTGAACGACGACCCGAGGAATCCCGTGATCCTCGGCATGTTCAACAGCAGTGCCAAGCCGGCTCCCCTGACCGCAAGTGATGAAAACAACGAAAAGGGTTTCGTCTCCCGAAGCGGCATAAAGCTGATATTCAATGACGAAAAAGAGAGCATAAGAATCGAGACCCCGGCGGGAAAGACCCTCACCATGGACGACAACGCGGGGTCTGTTGTCATAGAAGACGAGAACAGCAACAAGATTGAGATGGGTCCCGAAGGCATCACTGTCGTGAGCAACGGCGACATCGCCATAAAGGCTGGAGGAAACATTGACATTGAAGGGACTAACAGTACCGTCAAGGCCTCGGCGCTGTTAAAGGCCGAAGGGGCTTCCGGAGCTGAGCTGAGCACAAGCGCCACTGCTGTCGTAAAAGGCGCTATAGTACAGATAAATTGATTGACCGGCCAGGATTGCCGGAGGGTTGAAATAGAGATGGATGATGAGTTGCCATGAAGATTTGAATATCTGAAACCACGGAGGATCAGAGAGATGCCGGCTGCTGCACGGGTAGGAGATGTCACAAACCACGGCGGAACGATAGCAGGTCCCGGGGTGCCGAACATCCTGATCGGAGGCATGCCGGCTGCCGTTGCCGCAGACATACACGTATGCGCATTACCGCCGAACGCTCATCAGCCGACGGCCAGCCCCTTTCCTGCAGGCAGCGCCACTGTGTTTATAGGCGGGAACCCGGCCTTAAGAACAGGCGACGTATGCATATGCGGGGCCTCGGCAGCCGTGGGAGAGCCGACGGTGATCATCGGCTGAATTATGATGACCTCTGATTTGACCAGTCTTACTGACAGCCAATAATCGAGTGATGTGAAGGAGGCACCATGGACACAGACGGATCTTCTTTGTACACGTCTTTTCTCGGGAGGGGATGGAGCTTCCCCCCGACTTTCTCAAAACCAGGGAAAGGCGTTGAGATGACATCAGACGAGGAGGACATCGAGAACAGCCTCAGGATTCTCTTGTCGACTTCAGTGGGAGAGCGTATCCTTCAGCCGAAATATGGATGCAATTTGGACCATCTCCTCTTCGAACCATTGAATGCCACCCTCAAAACCTATGTCACCGGCCTGATCGAACAGGCAATACTGATCTTTGAACCAAGGATAGAACTGAATGACGTCACCCTTGAGGCGGATGAGGAAGAAGCAAGGATCGACATCATTATCGAATACACCGTCAGGACAACAAACTCGAGGTACAATCTCGTTTATCCATTCTACCGGAATGAAGGAAGTCATATCTGACCATGGGACACGACAAAAAGAAGAGCACATTCCTGATCAGGGACGGGCAGAGCCGGAAGCAAAGGTTTCCAAAGGAACTGGATCCCTTCTTTGCAAGGATCGATGACCGTACACGCAAGGAACTCCTCAAGTTTGCAGGCGAGTATGCCAAAGAGCTGAAATATTTTGACAGTGACACCAACAGGCCCGACGGTAACTGGAGGCCCTTCTTTGAGGCCGTTGAAGGGGCTGACATCACAAAGCTCAAGGGTTACGGCGCCCACGAACCCCACATTGCATTGTACATGGCCTTCCTGCTGCTCTTCAGGCATGCCCAGAAATACATGAACGGCCTGACCGGCCGTCACCTCGACTTCTACTACCAGGATGTGCTCGGCTTCAGGAAAAGAGGTCCCCTTCCCGACAGGACCCATGTGGTCTTAGAATTAAAGAAAAAGGTGAGCGACCAGTTGATAAAGGCAGGCACACTGCTGAAGGCCGGGAAAGACTCGAAGGGGAAGGAGCTCTTCTATGCCCTTACAGAGGATTTACTCTTAACCAGATCGGAGATCAGGGGACTGCGCTCGGTCTTTGTAGCCTCCGGCAACGTGGTTCACATTGCGCCTGTAGCGAATTCCTCCGACGGACTGGGCGGAGAGCTGGAGAGTGATGAACCGAAGTGGAGGCCCTTTGGACACGAGGGACTGCCAAAGGCCGACATAGGCTTTGCAATAGCCTCTCCCCTTCTGGCACTCAAAGGCGGGATTCGGACCGTAACCGTCCACCTCTCGCTCTCAGACTTAGGGGAGACTGATCCCGACTCACTGAAAGAGGTGCTCTTTAGCGTTTACCTGACTGCAGAGAAGGGCTGGATAGGCCCGAAGCAGGTCTCCCTGGAGCAGGTACCAGGGACAAGCGGACAATTCAGGTTCTCCTTCACCCTGCAGAAAGACGAGGGCGCTGTTGCGGCTTACAGCACCGACATGCACGGCAGCAACTTCGAAACATCCTCTCCCCTGATGCAGGTCCTGCTCGACATGGAAAAGAGTGACGAGGGGTATGCCTACTTAAGAGAAGTCCAGATCAAGAGCATCAGGCTCACGGTGGAAGACAGTGGTATAGAGGATATCACCATAGAAAACGACCTCGGAAGCATAGCACCGGGAAAATCCTTCATGCCCTTCGGACCGAATCCTGAAAAGGGCTCCCGTTTCTACATAGGCCATGAAGAGGCCTTCGCCAAGAACCTCGACGGGTTCTCGATCGAGATCACCTGGAAGGTATCCTCGGGAGACCTCTCGTCCTGTTACACGAACTATACTACAAAGGTCTCGAACAGCTATTTCAAGGCAAAGCTGACCGCACCGGACGGAACCACATGGAACAGTGTCGACCTCTTCGATGGGACAGACGCTGCAAGGCCTGTTGTCATTCCGGAAAAGAAGAAAAAGGTGAGAGTCAAACCCCTTGAAGTCATCGAGTATAAACCTTACACATTGCTTCAACAGAACAATAAGTGGGCCATGGATGAACTGAAGATGATCAACCTTACAAGCAAGGTGCCTGTCCTTCCGCAGGCTGCAGGAAGAGTCTCCGTCCCTTCGAAAAAGGGCTATATTGTACTGCAGCTTTTGACAGACTTCCTCCACAAGGAATACCGGAAACTCTACACCACGAGGATCATAAAATACACGAAGGGAGAAACAGAGACCCTGACCCTGCCCGGCGAACCCTATACCCCGGTCATCCGGTCGATCCGTCTCAGTTACTCCGCTTCAACCGCTGAAGCCGACTTGACCTCCATAAGCGAAAAGGATTACCTGAACAAAGAGCTGGAGTTTTTTCACGTGACCGCCTTCGGCCAGATGCGGGTGCACAGGTTCCTCAAAAAACAGTTGGAATTCGATGTCAACGAAAATATTTACATGCTGCCCCAGTACAGGGAGGAGGGAGAGTTTTACGTGGGCTTAGAAAACGTCAAGCCGCTGCAAAACCTGCCGCTGCTGTTGCAGGCAGCTGAAGGCAGTGCAAACCCGGACAAGGAGCGGCCGGACATTACCTGGAGCATACTCTCCGACAATCACTGGAGAGAGCTGAAAGAGAGCGAGATCCTATCTGACACGACCAACGGCCTCCTGACAAGCGGCATCATCAAGTTCTTCATCCCTGCAGAGGCGACTTCAAGCAATACCATCCTGCCCGGCGGTTGCTGCTGGCTGAGGGCTGCGATAGAAAAAGAGACCGATGCCGTGACTCAATTGGTTGATGTCAGGGCAAACGCGGTCCTGGCGGAATTCAGAGACAGGGATAATGACCCGGCGCACCTGGGCAAGCCCCTCAAGGCCGGCAGCATAAGGAAGCTCGCAGAACCGCTTGCAGCGATTAAACCCATTGAACAGCCCTATGCCTCCTTCGGCGGGCAGATGGCAGAGAACAGGGAATTATTTTACAGCAGGGTCAGCGAGAGATTGAGACACAAGAACAGGTCGGTCGATATATGGGACTACGAGAGGATGACCCTTGAAAACTTCCCTTCCATTTACAAGGCAAAGTGTATCAACCACTCCTCCCGGGACTCATACAACGCTCCGGGACACGTAACAGTCGTGGTAGTTCCTGACCTGAGAAACAGGAACGCCGTGGACCGCCTCAAGCCAAAGGCTCCGAAGGATACGCTATCGGAGATAGAGGACTTCCTCGGCAGGCATGCAGGTGCCTTTGTCAGGATTCACGTCACCAACCCCTCATACGAGGAGATCAAGCTTGATTTCAAGGTAGCTTTTCAGAGGGGCTGCGATTTCGGATACCACAAGGGTGCCTTGAATGAAGAGATCAAGCGGTTTCTTTCACCCTGGGCCTTTGATAACGGCAAGGATATAGCGTTCGGAGGCAGGATTCACAAGTCCGTCATACTTAATTTTATCGAGGAGATTTCATACGTTGATTACGTCACGGACTTCAAGATGTTCCATACCGTCCGGGGGAAGGCGGCTACTGACACGGAAACAGTGACAGTGTCAGAGCCTAAGGTAATACTCGTCTCGTACAATGAACACTCGATAGAAAAGGCGTAAACACCGGTCAAGCGTTTATGCAACGGACCGGGAAACAAGAACATCGAGTGAGTAACAGGTAAGAGGAAAAAATGACGACCAAATACAGGATTTCAAAATCACCGCCCACTGAGCCTGTGCTCAACTACGAATATCTCCGCAAGGCGGGATTAAAGTACATAGAAGAACTGTCCCACAAGGTCTGGACCGACTACAACATACACGACCCGGGGATCACGATTCTCGAACTCCTTTGCTACGCCATCACCGACCTTGGTTACAGGACATCTTACCCAATAGCCGACATACTTGCTGATAAGGAAGAGAACCTGCAAAATATGAACAAGCAGTTCCTGTCGGCGATCAGGATCCTGCCTTCAGGGCCTGTGACGATAAACGATTACAGGAAGCTCCTGCTCGACATCCCGGGGATCAAAAACGCGTGGTTGAGGGAATCCACGGAGACCACCTATTACGTTGACTGTGTCGAGAGCAGCTTAAGCCGTAACCCGCATCCCAGGGAGAGCCCTTACGGGAAGATAACCCTGAAAGGGCTGTATGAAGCCGTGGTCGAACTTGAAGAAGAGTCAGGAAGGAGCGAGGAATCCATAATCGAGGCCGCATGGAAAAGACTGCACGAGAACAGAAACCTCTGTGAAGACTTCTCCACCATCAGGATAGTGAAAAAAGAGGGCTTCAGCATATGCGCAGAGATCGAACTCGCGCCTGACGCTGAGATCGACTCTGTCGGCAAGGCCGTCATCAGCAAGGTCCGGAAATACCTGACACCATCGGTAAAATTCCACTCGCTCAGGGAGATGATAGACAAGGGGATGGCACCTGATGAGATCTTTGAGGGGCCCGTCCTGGACAACGGGTTTATCGACAACGACGAGCTTGAAGAGGCTGAATTGAGAGAAAGGATAAATCTTTCAGACATCATCCGGGTAATCATGAATATAAAGGGAGTGCTTGCTGTAAGGGATATAAAGTTCAGCCCCTCGGACCCATCCCCCGGCGCCCCGGACAAGTGGACGATAAAGGTGAAAAAGGACCACCGGCCGGTCCTGAACCTAAAAAAATCGAGGATAATATTCTATAAAGAAGAGCTTCCTTTCAAGGCGGATATCGAGAGTGCGGCCAGCAATGAAGAGCCCGGAGGTGAGGACACGGCCGGGACTGAACCGCCAAAGATTGAAGACCTTCCGATACAGACCGGTGAGGACCGGAAGATTGGGCAATACTATTCCTTCCAGAACCACTTTCCATTCAACTACGGGATAGGAGGGGAAGGTCTGCAGGACTCGGCCTCTGAAACCCGCAAGGCCCAAGCCAAACAGTTGAAGGCGTACCTGCTCTTCTTTGACCAGTTGCTGGCCAATTATTTCGCTCAGCTCGCACACGTGAAGGAACTCTTCTCCCTTGATGAAAATATCGGGCGGACCTGTTTCACACAGGTGATCAGCACTGTCAGGGGAGAGGAAGACCTCTACGTCGATTACGAAGGCATCGAAGCCCGCATACAGGAGCTGGCTGAAGACGAGTCCCGTTTCGTCAAGAGGCGCAACCGTTTTCTCGACCACCTGCTTGCAAGATTTGCAGAGAGTTTCAACGAATACGCATGGATAATGTATTCCAGCGGCCTCGACCAGACCCGGAGGGATATGATCAAAACAAAGATAGGGTTCCTTAGAGACTATCCTTCAATAAGCAGCCTCCGTGGCCAGGCCTTTGATTACACGGACCAGGAGAACCTCTGGGACACCTATTCCGTAACCGGGCTGGAACGACGGGTCGCCCGCCTCCTCGGAATCAGGAACTACAAGAGGCGGAACCTCTTCAATATAAAATATGAGGTCTACCAGGAAAAAGACAGGGACAACATTGATGAATACCGCTTCAGGGTTATAGACGAAAAGGGAAAGATCCTTCTCAGCAGCAGCGCAAAATACGGGGACAAGGAAAGCGCTGTTAGGGAAATGAGAAGGGCCCTCGGTTTTGCCACGGGAAAAAGCGGATACGATCGGAAAGAGACTTCCGACGGCAGGTTCTACTTCAATATCATTGACGATACAGGAGAAGTGCTTGCCCGCAGGATAGAGTATTTCGACACGGAGCAGGAACGCGAAGCAGCCGTTGAGTACCTCCTGGATTTTCTCATCCGGAAATACAGTGATGAGGGCTTCTTCGTTATAGAACATATCCTGCTGAGACCAGAAACGGACAAGGAGCCCTTTTTCCCGATAAAGGTCAGCCCCGACTGTTCTGACTGCTACAACTCCGATCCTTACTCGTTCAGGATAACCATCGTTCTGCCTGCATGGTCTGCAAGGTTTTCGAGAATCGATTTCAGGAGATTCGTTGAAAAGACCTTGAGAATCGAGACCCCTTCCCATATCCAGCCGAGGATCTGCTGGGTCGACGAGGAACAGATGGGCAGGTTCGAAAAGGCATACAGGCAGTGGCTTGAATATAACGCAGCCGGCAGAGACAAAGAGAGGGTCACGGACAGGCTTATCAGCGTACTCTGCCGGATGAAAAGTGTTTATCCTGAAGCCATCATGTATGATTGCAGCGCCATGGAGGCGGCGAAAGAAGCCTTTATACTTGATACAACAAATCTGGGAACCCAAAAGGAGTAGACGCTATGGCAAACAAATCCTATAAGCTCTCGGAACCTACGGTGACTTCTTACCCGGTCTTTGAAGAAGACCAGGTGCTGACATCCGGGCAGCTTAACAACATTACCGAATACCTTGACAGGGAGTACCGGCTTTCAAGGGTGAAACTGACGGGTGCAGGTATTGTGTGCGGCCTTGAGGTCAAGTATCCGATGAAGGGTATCAGTGCTGCAAAGTCCATCACCATTACAAAGGGGAGCGCTATCACCACTGACGGAGATCTGCTCACATTCGACAAGGACAGGGCATTCAAATACTTCAAGGCCTTTAAAGACAGGATCGCCTCGTATCCATATTTTATCCAGAACCAGAAACAGATCCCCCTCTTCGAATTACTGCCCGATGCAGACCAGGGAGCAAAAAAATTGAACGCCTTTGAAGATGAGACGGGAAAGAAAATGGATGCAATGGCCTTGCTGCTCTATCTTGAGAGCTACGTCCACGATCCCGGCATATGCACAGGAAGCGACTGTGACAACAAGGGCAAGGAGCAGAGAAACAACCTGCGGGTGCTCCTCGTCTTCAGGTCCGACCTCAAGTCCCTCATAGATCAGGCCCAGACCGCAAACCGGTTTTACTCCAGGCTCAAAGAGATCGACTGTGAAAGGGTACTGATATCCCCGCGGGATATCAGTACCTACAGTGACCTGGCCTCCGGCTACAGAAATGTTATCAAGAAATTCATCAACAACACAGCAAAAATAATCACCGGCAGCTATCAGGCCTGTGAACCACTGTTGAAAAATGTTTACAGCAACGATCCATCCGAAGCCTGGGAAAAGACCTTCACGCAACTCGATGAAAGGATCGAGGAAGACGACCACGGGATACAGTACGTCTATGACTTCATAAAGGACATAGCATCGGCTTATAAGGAGTTCAAGGATACCCTCTTCGAAGATAATGCAGTCTGTTGTCCTGACGTGAAGCTTTTCCCAAAACATGTGATACTCGGCAGCCTCACCGCCGTGGATCAACGTCTGCCGTCTGATCCTTTCCGTCACCAATTCTACAAGTCCCCTCTCCTTAACAGGAAATCCCCTCTATGGGAAAAGGCCCGGTTCCTGCATAAACGCATGGACTCCATGATCAGGAGCTTCAACGTCCCGGCATCGGGCAAGGACATCAAGGTCACTCCCAGCAAGCCGGAAGCCCGTTTGGGCTCAAGGGCCATACCCTACTACTACAAGATCCTCAAAAATAATCCCTTGCACCGGCACTGGAACTACGAGCTGAACAGAAGGGACAAAAACAACCATCTCTACTCCTTTAATGCCGACGTTTATAACGGATCCGCCAGAGCGCTCAACCCCTTGAACTATCCCCTTGACGACTATAGGTTCTTCAGGATAGAAGGACACCTCGGCAGAAAACCCGCTGAAGCGGAAAAAGAGCTTAAGGGAATAATCACCAGCTACAATCTCCCGATCAAGGTCACGACCCTCCAGATCGAAAAAGACCTGTCCATTCTCCCCCTTAAGCCTTTTTATGAATACGGTAGCCTGAAGACCCTGCATTTCCTTCTGAAGAAGGACCTGAGGGAGAATATCAGGAACGTTGAAGACTTCAACACCAAGGTGGTCGAGATAATCCAGGGATCCGGGGAGTTGCCTCCAAAGTCTGTAACAAACACAACGGCTTCCATCAAGGCAGTGACGAGTGACAGCGCCGGCATCCTGAAAGAACAGCTTCAGGAAATCAAGGGAAAACTGAACAAAAACCTTGACGAATTCGATCAACCCGGATTTATAAAGACATATACTTCGGCGGTCGAGACAGCTTCAATCATAAATAAGAACATAAAGGGCGTCACATATAATTCAGCCTACACACCTTATGAAACCCTTGTGAACAACACAAAGTTCAAGTGGTTTGAATGGATAGACGGTATACTGAAGAAAAGAGAGAAGAAATCAAAGGAACTCTCATTGTTTGCCAGGTTCCTCGAGGAAAATCCAGGTATGGAGCATACCGGAGGGGCTGAAGGGGGAGGCACTTTTGTCCTTGTATACTCATCCGCTGCCAATAAGGTGATTGCGGATTTCTCCATGCCATACCAGTGCTGTAAGCCCACAGTGGAAGAAGAGGAGGCCATGGCAGAAGACTCCGATGGAAGAAAAAAATGGACGGACCTGAACGAGATCCTGGTGCACCCGAGTAAAGAGGGCTACCTTGAGGAAAAGATCAAGTCGATAGACGAGAAAATCGGTCAAAAATACGAAGACCTGAAGTTCATAATAGACACTCAGGCCAAGTCGATAACACAGGCATACTCAGGCAGCCTGAACACAATCATCGGCAACCTGATGCAGGCAAAGGTCAATCCCGGAGTCGTATCTACATACACCGACCCCGGATTGAAGGCTGAAGCTGATGCCCTTGACGGCTTGACAAAAACTGCCAGGGCCTATGAGGTAAAGATCGCTTCGGGCACGGCCACAGAGGAAGAAAAGAGGATGCGGCACGAACTGGACAAGATGATAGCTGAGACAGTCAAAAACACGATCATAAATGTGAGTAAAAAAGAAGGAGACATAGCCAGTGGTTCCCAGGAGGAGAAATTGATTGAGAAAGCGCGCAACAGCACTTCATTTATAAAGAATAATGACATCAGGGCATCCCTTTCAAACAATATAAGCACAATAAAAACATCGGTTACAGGGAAGACCGTATTAGCAACGGCACTGAAGGGATTCAGCCTGAACCCCTGATCAGCCTGTAAAGACGAAAGACCGGGAAAATGGATCTTCAAAACCATAAGATCAGAAAGCAGACAATAGAACTCAGAGTAAAAGACGAGGAAGAGGCTCGGGGAGTCCAGGACAGGATAGGCAACCTCTACCATACGGTCCTCTTGCCTGAAATGGGCAAAATCTTCACGGGCTTTTCCGGGGAGAACATCCTGAGGATCGAGAAACTCGAGATCGACATCGGGACCATATCGCAGGAAAGGCTGGAGCAGGACTTTTCTGCGAAGGTGCTTAGAGTGTTATATGACGAGATGGCCAGGATCTGCAGCGAGAGGCAAGGGTCTCTTTCACTCCCTGGTCAACAGGGCTCCATACAGGGAGCGCCGGATCAGGGCGGCAGATGGACGGAGGGCCGGACTATTTCCGAGAAGACCTCTGACCTGGAACTCCTGGTTCACTATCTAAGAACGGGAATAGTCCCGTGGTGGGCCAGC
This sequence comes from Nitrospirota bacterium, assembly GCA_003232715.1. Taxonomy (GTDB): domain Bacteria; phylum Nitrospirota; class Thermodesulfovibrionia; order Thermodesulfovibrionales; family JdFR-85; genus BMS3Bbin07. The sequence goes on along the minus strand of QIJG01000050.1, from coordinate 36,908 downwards.
ATCGAGTCGCAGACAAGCATAGAGGAGAAGTTAGCGGCACTCCTGGAGGACTACGAGAGGGTTGAGATTCTCAGGCATGAACTGGAAAAGAAGCACGCCAGGCAGCGGATAATCCATCAGTTTTCCGGCAGGCTGATCCTGAAAGTCCTGGAGGCACTCGGAGCAAAGAATCCAGGCCGAATCAATCACCTGGCGGATGATCTCATCGAGCTCCACGGAAAACACCCCTTTACCCCCTTGAGCCAGAGCTGGTTCAGGTTCATCCTCTGGGACTCTCTCCTTGAACAGGTGGCGGCAGGCAGGAGGCAGGCCCCGGACATCGATTGCCTCGTCAGGGCTCTGTCCCTGGAAATTGAAACCCACTATAACGTTATTGCCAAGGCGATCGTGACATCATTCAAGGAGTGGTCCCGTACCGGACTCCGTAGCACCCTCGCAGGTCTGGTGGCGATTCTCGAGGATAACCTCTCGCTCGCAGACGACACAAGCGGTACGGGTAAAGCGTCCTCGTACAAGGGAGGAACGATAGGGCCTGCCACTGGCAAAACGAAGGCCCGGTCAATCCTCGAAGAAGAGTCATCAGCAGCTTTGGAAGGGCAGAACAATAGAACGCAGGAGCCGGGGAAACAGACCCTTGGTGCGTTGAAAGGGCCGATTGCCATCCCGGATGTACCATCAACGAGTCCATCCACGGGACGCCGCAATTTGCCGGAAGAGGATATGGAACTTGAATCCTCCATCAAGAATGCCGGGCTTGTCCTTTTATGGCCCTATCTCGGCAGTTTTTTCGAAAATACGGGCTTGATGAGAGAGAGTGCTTTTGTTGACGAAGCATCTGCCATGAGAGCGATACACCTTCTTGAGTATCTCGCTACCGACAAAGAAGAGAGACCGGAATACCTCCTCCTGCTGAACAAGCTCCTGTGCGGCTGGGATACTTTCGAACCCGTAAGCCGGGGCCTCAGGATAACTGACGCGGAGAGGTCGGAAGCAGAAAAGCTCCTTTCTTCCGTAATATCTCACTGGCAGGGTTTAAAGAACACCTCCATCGCAGGTTTCAGGCATTCATTCCTGCAAAGAGAGGGAATCCTGGGTAAAAGGGAAACGGGCTGGGTGCTGAAAGTGGAACAGAAACCCTACGACGTGCTCCTGGAATATCTGCCCTGGAGCATCTCGATAATCAGGCTTTCATGGATGAAAACAGTAATAAACGTTACATGGTAAGCGATCTCTCATATAAAAATGCAGTTACACTAAATATTGAGCTGGATTGGTTTTTCGCACTCATAGACACAAGGCTAAAGCTCCACTTCGGGCAGGAATGTGACTATACCGATATATTTGATATCAATCCACCTGAGTTCGGGAAAGAGGAATCCATGTACGCCAACTTCATCAATCACTATGACATGACATTCGCCGAGAGGGCCGTTTTCGTGCTAAGTCTCGTTCCCCATATAAAGCCTCAGCTCCTGGACGTCTTTCTGAGCAGAAACGGCACTAATTCAAGACATTTTACCGAATTTGGGGGACGAAACGGCCATTCCTTTTCGGGCTTCCTTCCCACCGGGGAGACCGCCCTCTTCCTGCTGGCAGGGGATGACCTGCAGAAACGCCTCTCGTTCCATTATCTTTTCGAGGCCGATCATTTCTTTGCTCAGCACAACATACTCAAGCTGGAACGCCCCGGTGAGAACGAACCTGAAATGAACAGCTTCCTTTCCCTCTCAAGGGAGATCATAGACCTTGTAACAACGGGAAATATCCGTAACCCCATCTTTGGCCTCGATTTTCCGGCAAAAAAGATAGAGGCCGGACTGGACTGGGATGACCTGGTACTGGACCCCTATACCATGGAACAGGTCCTCGAGATAAAGACCTGGATAGAATACGGGAATGTCCTGCTCAATGACCTGGGGCTGATGAAGAAACTCAAGCCGGGCTACAGGAGCCTCTTTTACGGGCCTCCCGGGACAGGAAAGACCTTGACCTCCTCTTTGCTTGGAAAGGTAACAGACCGGGATGTATATCGCATAGACCTCTCCATGGTGGTATCCAAGTATATCGGGGAGACAGAGAAAAATCTCGAAAATATCTTCCGTAAGGCAGAGCATAAGGAATGGATACTCTTTTTTGACGAGGCCGATGCACTCTTCGGCAAGCGGACGAACATAAACGACGCTCATGACCGCTTTGCAAACCAGGAAGTCTCCTACCTCTTGCAGCGTGTTGAGGATTATGCCGGTGTTGTCATCCTGGCATCCAACCAGAGGTCAAACCTTGACGAGGCCTTCACACGGAGATTCCAGTCGATTATCCACTTTCCGATGCCGAAGCAGAACGAGCGCTTCCGGTTATGGGAAAACGCCTTTTCCAACAAGACCCCCCTCAAAGAGAGGGGGGATCTGCAGGAAATCGCCGCTGAATATGAACTGTCAGGGGGAGCAATCATGAACGTCGTCAGATACGCCACCCTGATGACATTAAAGAAAAAAAGCAGGGTCATATCATTGAATGATATACTTGAAGGGATACGAAAGGAACTCCGGAAAGAGGGAAGGACTTCCTGAAAGGACTTTGCCATGAACTACGCAACATCTGCCGACAAACAGTCTGCAACCCTGAACAACAGTCAAAGTGTGCCGGAGAAAGGCAGCCTGACCTTGCAGCGCAAGTCAAACGGTCATGACGCTGAGGCCCTTTGCAGGCTCGTCAATAATGCAGATCTCCAGGGAACCAGGGGATACCCTGGTTCAGGCAGACCCTGCACCCCGGCGCTAAAAGCAAAAGCTCAAACAGGCATAACCGTTAGTAAGGCAAACGACCCACTTGAGCAGGAAACAGACAGGACCTCTGAAAAGGTAATGACCCTGCCATACACTTTGCAGAGACTGGCCGCAGAGAAGGCCCCCGGAAAAGAGCCTGGAGCTGTTGAGGAAGCCCCGGGAGAAAAAGGAGGGAAAGGAAAAAAGAAAGGCAAGAAAGGCGTTGAAAAGAAGGGAAAGGTCAGTGCACAAGGAATAAGCCCCGGAGCCGGAGGAGAGGAACCGAAAGGTAAAGCAGGAAAATACCTGAAGCAGAAGAGCGCCAACGTCTGTTCCAGGGCCGCCGCCAAGGCAGCAGTACTTGCTGACAACGAACAGACCCACGACAATGCCGAAGAAAAGACCGGGCAGGCTGAAAAGGCTGTTGAGCCTCCGGCTGAAGAGGGACAGGCACAAAGCAATGCCGCTCAGGTAGAGGACCTTGAAGGAAAGAAACCTCCGGAACCGAGCGAACAAGAGGCCAAAAAGACCCTGAACGATGCCATCGATAGCTCGGTACCTGTAAAGATAAAAGAGATGAACCAGTTCAGGTCAAAAGGCAAGGCAAAGGTTATTGGAAACAAGGTCCTCGGAAGGGTAAAAAAGGATATAGACAATGTCCAGGACACTTACAAGAAGATAGAGACCCCTCCCCCGGCCAGGAAACCCGGGAAACCTCCGTCTGAACTCCCACCTGAAGAAGTCGCTCCCGAGACCCCTCAACTTGACCTTGGCAAAAATGCCGTTCCTTCGCTGAAGAAGGAACACACCGATTTCTCGGAATTCGACAGGCAGTCTGACAAACTCCTCGAAAAAGAAGGGTTTAAGGAAGAACAGCTTGAAATGGTTGACGAAGGTGAACTGCTCGAAGCAAAACAGGAGCGGAAGAAATTAAAAAAAAACGTCAACACCAAACCTGAAAAACTGCAAGACTTTGCCCGGCAACAGGCAATGAACGTCGATAAAGACCTCCGGGAAGATGAAATAAAATCAAGAGGTCAAATGCGGAATAAACGCCTCCAGGGACTTGCCGGTGCAAAGGATAAGCAGAAAAAAACCAGGTCCTCCCTGGAACTCAGGAGGGAAGCGGTAACAAAACAGATAAATTCGATTTACGAACGTGCAAAGAAGAGCGTAACGGTAAAGCTTAACAATTTAGAGAAGCAATCCCTGAAAGCCTTTGACCAGGGACAGACAACGGCATCCAGTGAGTTTGAATATGAAGTCAACCGTGACATAAACAGGTGGAAGCGCAAGCGGTACTCGGGGCTATTCGGTTCGGTCAGGTGGGCAAAGGACAAGCTCTTCGGGATCGATGATTTCCCGGAAGTGAAAGCAGCCTTTGAGAGGGCCCGCAAGAATTACGTCACAAAGATCGACCAGCTGATTGCCCGTATCACCAAGGAGAACGAAAAGGCAATCGCCGGTTGCAGGGAAGAGATTGCTACCGCGCGCAAGGACATAAAGAAGTATGTTGACAGCCTCGGACCCGACCTGAAGAAGATCGGGCAGCAGTCCATGGAGGAGATGAAGTCCAGGCTGGACGATATGGACAAGTTCATAGACAGAAAGAAGGATGAACTGGCAAGAAAGCTCTGCGACAAGAAAGAAGAGGCGATCAAGAAGATCGACGAAAAGATAGAGAAGATGAAGGAAGAGATGTCAGGTGCACTCTCAAAGCTCGGCAATCTCCTCATCGAGGCTGCCTTGAAATTCTTCAAATGGGCGCTCAAAAAGGCCGGGTACAGTGCCGACCGCCTGATGTCTATAATCAACAAGGGCAAGGCCGTAATCAAAAAAATAGTCGGTAACCCTGCAGGATTCATAATAAACATCATAAACGCCGTAAAGGGAGGCATTAACAGCTTCGTAAACAACATTAGAAAGCACCTTGTGGGGGGTCTCATCAGCTGGCTGACAGGGGCCATGGGTAAAATCGGCATCCAGCTCCCGCCGAAGTTCAACCTCAAAGGCATTATCTCCATAGTGCTCCAGATCCTCGGACTGACCTGGGCCAATATCAGGCGCAAGCTGGTGAAGCGTCTCGGCGAGAAGGTCGTAGGTGCAGCAGAAAAAACCTTTGATATCATCAAGAAGATAGTCACTCAGGGACCGATGGCACTGTGGGAGATGATAAAGGCAAAGGCCGCGGAGATCAAGCAACAGGTGATGGATGGCATCCGCAACTGGGCCATCGTAGAGCTGGTAAAACAGGGAGTTATCAAGCTCCTCAGTTTCCTGAACCCTGCCGGTGCGATCGTGCAGGCAATCCTGGATATCTACAACACCATCATGTTCTTCGTGGATAACTGGAACAAGATCGTCCAGTTCGTCAAGACCGTCTTCAACTCCATAGCGGACATAGCCATGGGCAAGATCAGCGCGGCATCCGCTGCAGTTGAAAGGGCCATGGCAATGACCATACCGATAATCCTGAACTTCCTTGCCCGCCTGCTGAACCTGAACGGCATCGGCAAAGCAGTCAAGAAGATAATCATGAAGATAAGAAAGCCCATCGACAAGGTCATTGACAAGGCCGTCGATTTTATCGCGAAGAAGGCCAGGGCACTGTTCAGGAAATTCAGAAAAAAGGTAACGGAAAGTAAGCGGGGCAATACCGCAACACGGAAGAAGAACAAACGATTGGCAGCAGCTGCAGTCCGACAGGCCATGAAGAGGGGGATAAGAAGACCAGACCTGAGAAAATTATTATTAAATCTAAAAAAACAGTTCAAATTAAAAAGTATCGTGCTGAACAGGAATGACGATGTCGTCATCAAAAATTCCGAGAGTGAAGTAATCAGAGGCAAGCCTTTCAAGGCAGAGCCTGAAGAACTGGCATTAACGGAAAAAAACGGCAAGTTTAGAAAGACCTCTGGAGGAACAACAAAACTCGGTACTTACTCAGCAAGTGGAGATATATATCCCACGATACACGGCGCTGTAGCATCCGAGCTTGATGATGCCAACCTTAAATTTCCCATTGTAAGGTTGCCTGCCAATGCTGAAAGACCATCCCATGTTAAAGCAGAGCTTGAGGGGAAAATCGAAGAAGGCCTATCGAAAGACATAGAGAGGGACAGTGCTCTTACCGGCATTGTGGGAAAGCTTGGAGATATAGAGAGCGCAATGCGCCAAAACAGAGTCAGCATCGACAAAAGCAAATATGATGGAGGACATATTATAGCTAATCGGTTTGGAGGTCCTGAAAACTTCAAAAATCTTGTTCCTCAGGCCCGGGGATTAAACCGGGGCATATATAAAACAATGGAAAACTTCACCAGCAGGAATCTTAAAAGCATAGGAAGAGGAGGCAAAGAAACAATGCCTAAGAATCAAAACTCCAAAGTGTCTATAGATGTATCGTTACACTATCCAGGGAGTGTTACAAGTCCGCTTGAAAATATTATGAAGCTCGTTGCCGGAAGGGCTTTCTTGAATGATTGGAAAAAGATCTCAAAAATGCCTAAAACAACAAACAAAGAAAAAACGGCTAAAGAAAGCGCCCAAAGACAGCTTGGTACAAAAGCAGCCGCCTTGCACAAAGAGCTTTCAAAAGATGCCAAGTCTAAAAAGCTTGCTGTTGCAGCACGTATCCCCACGAACATTACCGTGAACTTGATTTTGGAGACGGATGCCCCTGTCGGCTTCAAAGAGATTGATAAAAGTAAAGAAGGTGCTACAGGAAAGGTTGAAGTAAAAGATTTCATAATCGAAGAAAGTGCCAAACTTGATCATAAAGGTAGCCTGAAGTCACCACAAAAAAGCAGTGAAAAAACCGAGAAGAAGAAATGGAATGCCACATTCAGCTTCACACAAAGCAATACACTTTGAGTTGATTAATTTGGGATAGTCACGAATGGCATTGACAGTTCAGAGCGATATATCCCTGGTAAGCGCTTTCAGCGGCTGCCGCCTTTTTCAGGGCAGGCCTTCCCCAAAAGCAAAATAGGTCAAAAGAAAAGCAAAACAGGTCAAGAACTTAGACGCCGGAGACTGATATTATTAAACAACACCGATTTAAACCTCTTGAAATTATTCATTTCTCAAAATGACATTCCCTTGCGGCAGTTGGGTTTAAGATAAAAAAGACAAAAAAGACCAAATAATTTCACTACTCTGGAGGGATAACATGATACAGGTCGACATACCCGGCGCAATTGCCGCCGGTCAAATCTATGCGCTACTGAGCAATAAGTACCTGAAGAATGAGGGGGACAGGTTCACCCACAGGCTGGCAGGCCCGGTCAGTTGGTATTTTGCACTCTTCTTTGCACCAGTTGGAATGCTCCTGATCATTGGATGGCCTGCATGGGAATCCATGTACTGGTGGGAGTGGATCGAGAGGCCAGCATTTAATCCTCCGGTGGCATTCTTTTACATCGCGTTTTACCTCTCCATGATCATTCTGGGGAATCTCAGTTATTTCATCGCTCATACCCTGTACCGCAACGGCAGGGACGGCACCGTTAAGCTGTTATCCGTGCTGAGCGTCGTTGCAACCCTGCTGCCCTTCATACTTTGGCCCTCCACATGGTACCATATCGGGACGTATAAAGAGTTCCATGCAGTCCTGAAAGAAACAACCACACTCTTCAACACCCCTTCTTTCTTCTGGTCGTGGCTTGTCGTTATGGGATATTTTGTTGTTACGTCCGTGATATTCGGTATCTGGATAAAGAGGTTTTCCGTCAAAATAGCGGAATAACTCCTAAACAGGCTGTTAATCTGCTAACCATAAGAGCAACATCAAGGAGGGATAGGGATGCTGTTAATCGATATACCCGTAGGAATCGTTGCAGGCCAGGTCATTGCCGATGCATCGAGAGATGCCGTTACAAGAGGAGATACCGGGACGGTCTCCAGAATCAGGGCCATAGCGATAACATTCGCCTACCTGATAACCACGCCGGTGATAATATACTTTTTCCTCGGCTGGCCTGCCTGGGAAACAAATTACTTCTGGAAATGGGTAGATAATGTCCAGGGAACACCTCACCTGGCGCTTTCAGCGTTCATGTTAATCGCAATGTCCTTCATACCGACCATTGCCGGTTTTGAGTCAGGACGTCTCCTGATAGAGAAGGGCAGGACATCGTTGCTGAGGGTGTCGTATATCTCCTTTCTTATACTCATTCTCTTGATAGTCTACCTCACCCGCGATATTACTTTTAACATTGCCGCCACTTATGAGAATTACAGGAATGCCGACTTTGTCTCTTTCCGGGACAACCCGTTCTTCATATACTGGCTCGTCCTTACCGTATTTTTCTGGGGATCTCTGGCAGGATGCTATTTATATGTTCGCAACATAAGTACTGACAGAAGTACTGACTGAAAACAATTACCGCGCCCGGCAAAAGGCTTCACCACGTCACGCCGGCGGTGAGAGACTGGGAGGAGATTATGAGCGTTACGATTTTAGAAGACATCAGGTTACATGAGTATACCATAGAGAACCTGGATCTGCTCAGAACCTTGAGGGAGAATCTCCTCAAGGTACACCACCCGCTACCTCAGAGACATGTCTTCCCCGGATGAACCCATGGAGACGAGGTATGCAAAGGCGGTGGCCTATTTCCTGTCGAATAAGGAAGCGGTCTTCTTCAATGAGAACCTGCTTGCAGGGAGCACAACATCAAAGCCGTTCGGAGCACCTGTCTACCAGGAACTTACGGGAATGACCATCTGGCCCGAGCTCGACACCATAAGCACAAGAGAGAAAAACCCGCTGATCCTCTCAAGGGAGGATGCCGGGGAGCTGAATTTCGATATATTCCCCTACTGGATGGAACGTAATATCCTTGAATACACGAGAAATAAATTCAACAAACCCGACTGCATGAGACTCTTCGAGCGTATAGTCTTCTTCCTTGCAAGCAAGGCAGGCACCATCTCTCACACCATCCCCGACTACAGAAAAATCCTCGACAAGGGAGTTGAAGGCATCATCGAGGAGGCAAGGACAAGGGAGGAGGAAGTCAGGGATAAAGACAGTCAGGGTCTCCTCTTCTACCAGGCCGTACAGACGGTCATGAAGGGAGTCCTCAACTATGCCGGGAACCTGAGCAGAAAGGCAGCTGAACTTGCAAAGGTGGAAAAAGACCCCTCACGCAGGGAAAATCTTCTGAAGATGAGCGAGATATGTACCCGTGTCCCTGCAAAACCGGCGAGGACCTTCCGGGAGGCGGTCAACTCCTTGTGGATCTGCCAGGTGGCCGTACATGCAGAAAACATCAACATGGCGATAAGCCCGGGCAGGCTCGACCAGGTATTTTATAAATACTACCGGGATGATATTGACAAGGGTATCCTCACCGTCAAGGAAGCCATCGAGCTCATCGGCTGCCTCTGGCTCAAGCTCAACGACAACACCAACCTCGTGCCCGATACCTCGGAAGAACTCTTCGGTGGTGCGGGCACCGTACCGGCAGTAACTGTCGGAGGTGTTGACGGGAACGGGGAGGACGCTGTCAACGATCTCACTTATATCATGCTGCGGGTCACGGAACTCCTGAAGCTGAGGGACCCGAGCCTTAACGCACGGTACCATTACGAAAAGAACACGGAAGAGTACCGTGACAGGGTAGCCGAGGTGATCGTCAGTACAAGGGCGGTTCCTGCCTTTCATAATGATATCGTTGATATAAAAGTCCTCGAAAACCAGGGCTTGTCATTGGAACACGCAAGGGATTACGCAGTAATCGGCTGCGTGGAGCTTGCCTCAGCGGGAAGGAGCTATGATGCCTCGAGCTCGATCATATTCAACCTGGTCTCCACCCTGGAACTCACCCTGTACAACGGCAAGAGACCGGCAACAGGCGATGAACAGATAGGCCCGGAGACTGGAGATCCCGCTGGATTCAAAAGCTTTGATGAGTTTCGGCAAGCCTTCGAGTCTCAATTGAAATGGCTCATAGGAGAGGCAATAAAGCTGAACGAGTACTTTGGTCATGTCCACCAGGAGATACTTCCCACCCCCCTGCTGTCGGCATTCCTCGAAGGTCCCGTGGATAAGGGCAGGGACCTTATCCACGGGGGTGCAGTTTACAACTCCTCAGGCGCCACACACATCGGATTCGCGGATACCGTGGACTCCCTCAGCGCCGTAGAGAAGGCGGTTTTCATCGACAGGAAATGTACCTTCGCCGAACTGCTGCAGGCGCTTCGTGAGAATTTCGAGGGCCACAAAAAGCTCCACGCTTACCTTGTATACAAAACACCAAAATACGGCACCAACGACCCCATCGCCGTTAAGAACTCGCAGACCCTGATCCGCTTCCTGTACAACTTCTACCAGGGCCACACAAACTACAGGGGCGGAAAATACAGGCCGGCCTACTGGACGATGACCAACCATGCAGGACAGGGTAAACTGTCGGGTGCCCTTCCTAACGGCCGCAAGGCTTACAAGGTCTTTGCGAGCGGCATCACCCCCGTCTCACAGGCGGCAGGTGACCTCTCGGCCTGCCTCAAGGCCGTGGGCGGACTCGATGCCCTCTGCATCCCGAGCGGCGAGGCCCTGAACCTGAAATATCCGTCTGTCAAGGACAACGGCGACATAAAAACATTTGCCCAGGCCGTCGAGTCTTACTTCCGTTACGGAGGTCTCCATGTACAATTCAATATAATGTCTTACGAAACCCTCATCGACGCCAAAAAGAATCCCGAAAAATATCCTGAACTCCTGGTGAGGGTCTCGGGATACTCGGCATACTTCAAAGACCTGAATGAGGCCATGAAGGACGAGATCATCACAAGGACGGCCTATGACCTCAACAGCGGCAGGGTCGTTCCATTTCCTGAAGAATACAGCTCGATGCTTGCATTCGAATGAAGAGAAGAGACCGACAAGGAGGCAAAAATGTTTGAGAAGATACAGAACTGGTTGCTGCTTCGGCCTCTCAGGGCAAAAAGGCTCAGAAAGAGGTTTCTGCAGTGCCTAGAATCCGAAGCGGCCGAAGAATTCCTGGAGATGCTACTGAAATTCATGAGCCTTGCCTTTTTCCTGAACAGGGATTTCAGACGGAACATAAAGGGGTTTAACGGCCGGTACCTCTTCAAGAGCCGTGACAACAGTATAACCGTGGCCGTAACATTCAAGGACAACAGGATGAAGGTCTGCGAGAAGGAACTAAAGGATACGAATGTCACCGTGGTCTTCAGAAACGGAAGGGCCCTTATGGGCTATCTCCTCTCACCGAAACCCGACATCCTCGGATCCCTCCTGAGACAGGATGTGACCTTCAACGGTAATCTCAACTACGTATACAAATTCGCCTACATGGCCAAACGGCTCCAGCTGATCGCCACAGGAGAAGCATAATATGCCCCTGATATTCGATATACGCCACTTTGCGCTCGACGATGGCCCCGGTATCAGGAGCACCGTCTTCATGAAAGGGTGTCCATTATCGTGTGCGTGGTGCCACAACCCCGAGTCGATCTCGCCTGCAGCCGAAATCGCTTTCTACGAAGACCGTTGCATAGGTTGCGGCAGCTGCAGAGAGGTCTGCCCCGAAGGGGCGATTTCGATGAGACCGGAGGGAGGACGGGTAATCAGGGACAAATGCACGGCCTGCGGGGCCTGCTGCGAAGAGTGCCCTTCAACGGCACTCAGTGCAATAGGTTCGTATTATCATATCGATCTCCTTGTGGAGACGCTCCTGAAGGAACGCATCTTTTACGAGACCTCCGGAGGCGGCGTTACATTCTCCGGAGGCGAACCAACACTATCCATGGATTACGTCGGGACGGTAATGCAGAGGCTGAAGGAGGAAGGAGTACATGTAGCAATTCAGACATCGGGAATGTTCAACCTTGAGGAGTTCAATGAGAAGCTACTCCCCTATATTGATCTGATCTTCTTTGACCTGAAACTCATCGACAGTGACAGACACAGGGAGTTCACCGGCAGGGACAACAGCCTGATACTCGAAACCTTCACGTACCTCGCAGAGAACGCTCCCGTCCCTGTTGTTCCGAGGATTCCACTCATACCAGGGATAACGGCAACCAGGCAGAACCTTGCTGATATAGCCGACTTCTTAAAAAACACCGGATGCCTTACTGCCACTTTACTGCCATACAACCCCGGTGGCATTCCAAAGGCCAGGGCCCTTGGGAGGACTCCCCACCCTGCCCTGCCAAGCCGTATGATCAGCATCGGGGAAGAAGAGGAATTAAATGCTTTCTTCCAGGGCAGATTTCTTAATGTCCTGTTCTCTTAGCATTGTTTCTATCAAGGAGAAGAGCCTATGCCGTATACACGTGCATTAAAGTACCACTTTCCGCTGATGTACGGCGAAGACGTCCTCGAGCTTCAACTACAGTTGAAGAAGCGGGGGTACGCCATAACGGGACAAGCTGACGGTATTTTCGGTTCCATGACAGAGTCCGCTGTACGTGCTTTCCAGGCCTCACATAACCTCAAGGTTGACGGCGTTGCCGGTCCGCAGACATGGACCGCCCTTTTTCAGGATAAAGAAAGAAAAGCGGGCATTGACAAGGTCCTCGGATTTCTCCCGGACCTGAAAAGGCCGCACGCTTACAGGGACAGTGTCAAGTGGTACCTCGACCACACGGGCGTAATCATCGAAACGGGTCCACCTGAAACATTCGGAGGCGAACCAAAGACAGTGAGACGTGTGTGGAACGACTTCAGGCCGGCAATAGAGGAATGGGCACAGGAGTTCGGAGTGCCTGTAGAGCTTATAATAGCGACTATATCTACCGAGACAAGGGGGGACCCTGCCGCAGTGAGAAAAGAGCCTGGCTACATATCGGATGAACACACCCCTGACAAGGTCTCCCCGGGCCTCATGCAGACACTCATCTCAACGGCAAGGGACGTCCTCGGCGACGACAGCATAGACAGGAAATGGCTGCTGGCACCGCAGAACTCGATAAGTGTGGGAACCGCACTTATCGCACAGCAGTGGAAGGTTACACACCTCGATCCACCAAAGGTCGCCTGTGCCTATAACGCCGGAAGTCTTTACTACAACGACAGCGAGGAGAATCGCTGGAAGATGCGTCAATACCCGGTAAACACCTCGGAGCATGCGGACCGGTTCGTCAAGTGGTTCAATGAGTGTTTTATCATGTTCGAAAAAGACGGCACAACCACTGCTCCAAGCTTCTTCACGCTCTTCAACAGAATTGCCGGGGATGAGAAAGTATAAACCATGGGAAAAGGAGGAGAGGATGCTTGCTGACGGCAACCGTTTTGCCGTTGTCCTTGACAACATAGAGCTTGATCCCGGGATAAAGACGGGCTTACAGGTATCCGGACCAGCGAGTTCAATTCCATCCCGGGGCCAGGTAAAGGCACCGGGTGGAACCCGGCTGTTGCAGGCGCTGTTTATTAAGTAACCTTTGATGAAAACGACCCGGCAAACCCTGTCCTCAGTATGACAAAACAGGTTCCCTGCAGTGTAAGGGATAGGGTTGTATGCAACAATGGATATAGTTTCCCTTCCCTGAATTCGGCCCACCAATGTCAATTTTCCATCAATCCTCTCTCTGTTCATCCGAGTCATTTTCTTGACAACACCCCCATTATCCCTTGATTTATAAGAAGATTCTAAACAGGCATGTTCCTTGAATACTTAGCAGCCAATGATTGTTGTTATAGTCACCGGGCAACGGTTAAATAAGTTAATTACCAATGCCCAATCAAAAAAGGAGGCATGAATGGCAGAAGAAAAAGAGGAGAGACAGGAAGAGGAATCCGGAGAAAAAAAACCGGAGAAAAAGGGCAAATTAAAGCTGATTATTATAGCTGTTATAGCCATTGTTTTGCTCGGTGGCGGCGGTTTTTTTGCTTATTCAATGTTCCTGGGCAGGAAGGCTGAAACAAAGGCAGTGCCGATAAAAGGAGATACCCTTAATGAAGAACAGCCTGCGCTCTTCCCCCTCTCACCGTTTGTTGTCAACCTTGCCGACCGGGGAAGGTTTCTGAAGGTCACAATAAAACTCGAGATGACGGACATAAAATATGAGGAACTCGTGAAGGAAAGAACACCACGTCTGCGGGACACCGTCATAACCCTCCTGAGCAGCAAAACAGCGGAATCCATATCTACACCTGAAGGCAAATTCCAGCTCAAGGACGAGCTCCTGATGAGGGCAAATACTGCGGTTGGCAGGGACGTCTTTAAAAACATCTATTTTACCGACTTTGTGATGCAATGAGTGATATACTTTCCCAGGATGAAGTTGATGCCCTGTTAAAGGGCGTAAAAGAAGGCGAGGTCGAAACCAGTCCACAGGACCCCCCCGGCGGGCTTCGTACTTATGACCTGACAAACCAGGAAAGAATTATCCGTGGCAGGATGCCGGGATTTGAGATGGTCAACGAAAGATTTGCAAGGTTCTTCAGGGTCTCTCTGTCAAACTTTCTCGGTAAATTTATAGATGTCACCGTCCAGGGAATCTCTCTCATGAAATTCGGAGAATTTATGAGAACGATACCTTTACCTTCAAGCATAAACATGTTTAAGATCCGCCCGCTTAAGGGCTATGCCCTGATGGTCTTTGAGGCTCCCCTCATATTTGCCATTGTTGAATATTTCTTCGGCGGTGACAAGGCAAGCTTTGTAAAAGCAGAAGGAAGGAGTTTCACACCTGTGGAACAGAGACTCATTAATAAAGTATTAACAATAGCCCTCGCTGAGCTTCAAGAGGCATTATCAGCACTTGTAACTGTGGAAACCGAGTTAACAGGCTCCGAGACAAATCCACAGTTTGTAACTATCATTCCTCCCACTGAGGCGCTTATCAAGGTGGAATTTCACGTGGAAATGGAAAATCTGACAGGGAAGATATACCTCGCGATTCCTTACTCACTTGTTGAGCCTATCAAGGAAAAACTTTATTCCGGAATTACCAGCAACAGCATAGACGTGGATAAGCGCTGGGTTAAAAGATTAGTCAAATCACTCAATGAATCTTTCGTAAATATAACTGTTGAACTTGACAGGGCGGAGTTAAAACTTGAGGATGTTTTGAACCTGCAGACAGGCGATATAGTAACCCTCGGGAAATCAGTGGCGGATGAACTACTCGTCAAGGTTGAAGGGGTACCGAAGTTTTACTGTACCCCGGGATACCACAGGGGAAGCCAGGCAGTCAAGATTACAAGGGCAATTGAAATGGATTATGAAAGGAGCAACCATGATGGATGAAAAGACAAACGGAACTCAAGAACCAGGCAGTAAAGAACCGGAAGAGGCAAGATTTGATGAACTGCAGACGGATGAGCGTAGTGAGAAGACTGTAAGGGATATAAATTTTCTGCTTGATGTACCGCTGGAGATAACCGTCGAACTCGGAAGGACGAGAATGCTCATTCAGGAATTGGTTCAACTCGGTCAGGGCTCTGTTCTCGAGCTTGAGAAACTGGCCGGAGAACCTATGGAGATACTTGTCAATAACAAACTGATTGCACGGGGCGAGGTGGTTGTGGTTAACGAAAAGTTCGGCGTAAGGCTCACCGACACTATAAGTCCAATGGAAAGGATCAGACAATTGAAATGATGGAAGAAACTCTAAGAATAGCGCTCTCACTTATATCCATTATCGGCCTCATACTGGTTGTGGCAGGGTTTATGAAAAAAAGGACGGGCACAAGATCAGAAATCCTCAAAACCCTCGGATACCTGAACCTTGGCCCCAGAAAGGGTATAGCAATAATCAAGGCAGGTGAAGAGATACTCCTTGTCGGGATTACAGCCAATGACCTGAAACTCCTGAAGACACTCCCTGAAAGTGCCCTTGAAAACGAAGTCAAGACACTCAAGGATAATATCCGGCAGATAAAAAGCTTTAAGGAACTGCTTGTCAGAAAATGAAACATTTTACAAAGTACATAAGCAGAAATGAAAACGGATCACTCTGCCCTTATCCGGAAATCAAGAAGGCCTGCGCTGTTAAATTGGTTAGTGTTAAATTGGATGGATTGTTCAACCCGATAGATGTCAGGGGATGTTTTCAGAGAAAAGGTATAAAGATTGCAATTTACACTCTCTACTTTGTAATCGTATCTTCAACAGTCTTTCCTGCAACCGCAAACGCCTTTGACCTCGGAAAGATTGACAACCCCATGATAAATCTCTTTATCATTCTGAGCATCCTTTCATTCATCCCGGCGGTACTGGTGATGTTTACGTCCTTCACAAGGATAGTGGTGGTTCTTTCCTTCCTGAGGCATGCCATAGGAGGCCAGCAGATACCACCAAATCCTGTCATCATAGGTCTTTCCCTCTTCCTTACACTCTTTGTCATGGCGCCTGTTGTAAAGAAAATTCAGGCAGATGCCGTAACCCCCTATGTTCAGAAAGAGATAACCTTTATTGGCGCTCTCAAAAAGGCGGAACCCACAATTAAAGGGTTCATGCTGAGGCAGACCAGAGAAAAAGACCTCGGGCTCTTTATGGATATTGCCGGTATAAAAAAGGTTGAAAAGCCGGAAGACCTGTCCCTGACGATCGTAATTCCCGCCTTTGCAATCAGCGAACTAAGGACCGCTTTTGAGATAGGCTTTTTGATTTATCTGCCCTTCCTGGTTATAGACATGGTAGTCGCAAGCGTACTGCTTTCGCTGGGGATGATGATGTTGCCGCCTGTAATCATATCCCTGCCGTTCAAGCTCCTCCTCTTTGTACTTGTTGACGGATGGAATCTCCTGATAGGCTCACTCGTAAGGAGTTTCCATTGACTATAGACATGGTAAGGGATATCTCCGGAGAGGTCATTAAAACAGTCCTTCTCGTTTCAGGACCTGCACTGCTTGTAAGCCTCATAGTAGGCCTTATAATCAGTTTTTTCCAGGCGATTACACAGATCCAGGAATTCACCCTGACATTTGTACCCAAAATACTGGCGGTCTTTCTGTGTCTCTTTATCCTTCTTCCCTGGACTGCTCAGGTGCTGGTGGATTTCACCCGCCGGTTGATAATTAATATACCTTTTTATATTAAGTGACGGATTACAAGGAGATTTCATGAAAGGCACAGAGATACTGACTGACGACGTAACGACATTCCTCCTTGTCCTTCTGAGACTGGGGATAGTAATGACTTTCCTGCCCTTTTTTGGCAGCAAGAATTTGCCCCCCCATTTCAGGATTGGCCTTATCATTGCTCTATCCCTGCTACTGACCCCCATAGTCCAGACCGTTATTCAACCCGGAGAAAGCTTGCAATTTCCCACGGAACAGATTACAGGAAATGAAGCAGGTATGAAAAATCAAAAAAATATCTGGGCTGAGGCGGACATTCCCCTTATGGTAATAAAGGAAACCATCTTCTCCTTTGTCCTTGCCCTGACCGTGAGATTTATCTTTTATGCCGTTGATACCGCCGGACAAATTATAGCCACTACAATGGGTCTTTCCCTGGCAACCGTCTTTAATCCGGAGATCGGTCAGTCAACAGAGATTGCCAGGCTCTACGGCATCGTAGCCTTTCTGCTTTTTTTAAGCCTTGATGCCCATCACTATTTTATTTATGCCTTCATAGAGAGCTTTAAACATGTAGCTGTCGGAGGAGCGGATATAAAGTCCATGGTAAGTGCAGGGATAGCCCTCAGCGGCAGGATATTCATACTGGCAATAAAACTTTCAGCACCTGTCATAAGCGTAATGATGATCACCAATATACTGCTTGGCATACTCTCCAAACTTATACCTCAGTTTAATATATTCTTTGTTGGATATCCCATATATATCACTTTGGGATATATTGTAATGCTCCTTGGCTTACCGCTGATGATCTATCTTCTCAGCGGTTATTTCATTGGTATAAAGGGGGATCTAACCGGCTTTCGGGAGGAACCAGATAAATGGCGGATGACCAGGAAAAAACAGAACAGGCGACACCTCAAAAACGGCATAAGGCCAGGGAAGAGGGCCGTGTTGCCCGCAGCAGGGAGCTCAGTTCAATGCTCTCTATGGGAGGGGTTATCCTCGTCATGCTTTTTATTGGACATTCCACCATGCAGAATATCATGATCATTACGAGAGAGGGGCTTACCTTGCCACACCTTAATAGTCCTCTGGATGTAATGATGGATTTATCCGTCAAAGGCGTCCTGATATTGCTGCCGTTTATGGCAATAGCCGTTCTGATGGCAATAGCAGGCAATGTCATCCAGGGGGGATTTATCATCAAACCCTTAAAGTTGGATGTGGAGACGATAAACCCGCTTGAGGGGATAAAGAAGATGTTCTCAAGACATGCTGCAATGGAATTCCTGAAGGGTCTTGTCAAATTTATTGCAGGTGCGTTGTTGCTCTATTATATAATCGGAAAAAGCATGCCCCTGATCCTGAACCTGATGGCTATGGACGTACAGGCTCTTTCGGTATCCATGTCGGAAATGCTCTTCTATACAATAAAACTCAGCTTTATCTGCTTTTTTATTATATCCATTCTTGATTACATCAACGAGAGATGGAAACATGAGCGCTCCCTCAGAATGAGCAAGGAAGAAGTAACGGAAGAGCATAAATCAACAGAAGGCGACCCGCATATAAAGGCACGGATAAGGTCCATACAGAAAGAAATGGCGAGAAAGAGGATGATGCAGGAGGTACCTAAAGCTACTGTAATAATAACAAACCCGACTCATTTAGCTATTGCACTCAAGTATGAAAGGGCTGCTATGGTAGCACCGAAGGTCATTGCCAAAGGGGCCGGCTTCATGGCGGAAAGGATCAAGGATATTGCCGGCAAATCCGGCATTCCCATTGTGGAGGACAAACCCATAGCCCAGGCACTCTTCAAACTGGACGTGGATACGGAAATACCCGAGATACTTTACAGGGCAATTGCCAGGATACTTTCCTATATTTATAAACTCAGGGGAGAGGCGGCATAAAATGTCACTGCTGAGGAATGACGGGCTGCAATGTGATCAAGCCGGCGGGGAAAGATTAACCGGCAACCTGGAGGAAAACAGATGAACCGCTTAAACTTTCTAAAAAATCGCAGTGACATGGCCCTGGCGCTAAGTATGGTGGTAGTCCTGGGGATAATGCTTTTGCCGGTACCCGCCTTTGCCCTTGATATATTTCTGTCCATATCCATATCCATTGCAATCGTGATACTTCTTACATCTGTCTATATTAAAAAACCCCTTGATTTTTCGGTCTTCCCGTCTCTCCTGCTTATGGTCACCCTCTACAGGCTGTCTCTCAATATTGCAACAACAAGAATAATACTCCTAAAGGGAAATGAAGGCCCGGAAGCCGCAGGCCGTGTAATAAAATCATTCGGCAATTTTGTTGTTGGCGGTAATTATGCAGTAGGGCTTATCGTATTTCTGATCCTTGTGATTATCAACTTTATAGTTATTACAAAAGGGGCAGGCAGGATCGCCGAGGTGGCGGCAAGATTTACCCTGGATGCCATGCCCGGCAAACAGATGGCAATAGATGCCGACCTGAATGCCGGTCTTATAGACGAGGAGACGCGAAACCATTTCTCATGAAGCGGATTTTTACGGGGCCATGGATGGTGCGAGTAAATTTGTAAGGGGTGATGCCATTGCAGGACTCATTATAACAGGGATAAACATTATGGGAGGGCTCCTGATAGGGGTCCTTCAGAAGGGCATGCCCATCGCCGATGCCGCAAGAACATATATGCTCCTTACAATAGGGGACGGACTTGTATCACAGATACCTGCATTGCTCGTATCAACCTCGGCAGGCATAGTCGTAAGCCGGGCAGGAAGCGATACAGACCTTGGAGATGAGGTTAAAAAACAAATATTCGTTAATCCCAAGGCCCTGTCAACTGCATCCGGGGTACTTTTCCTCCTCGCCCTTGTTCCGCCCCATATCCCGTTTTTCATTATATCCGTCACCTCCGGCTCGATTGCATACATGGTATCCCGAAAACCTGCCACTGTACAGGAAGAGGCCACGGAGGCCGAGGTCCCCTCAGAACCGTCAATTGAATCGTATCTCGAACTTGATCCCCTCAGCCTTGAGATCGGCTACGGATTGATACCCCTTGTTGAAGAACCGGGTGGACAGATGCTTGGAAAGATCAAGGCAATGCGCAGACAGATTGCACAGGAACTTGGATTTATAGTCCCCCCTGTTCATATAAAGGACAATCTGCAGCTCAGACCCCATGAATACAGTTTCCAGATAAAAGGGGTTGAGATTGTAAAGGGAGAAGTGCTTTTAGGAAAATGGCTTGCAGTGGCCGGGGATGAGGGACAGGAGAAGGTTGAGGGTATCCCTACAAAAGAACCTGCCTTTGGCCTGCCGGCCTGCTGGATTGATGAGAGTGAAATAGAATCCGCCCAGACCAGGGGACATACGGTTGTCGACCCATCCACTGTCATCGTCACCCACCTGACAGAACTGCTCAGGAGATATGGATGGGAGGTCCTTAGCAGGGCTGAGACACAGGATATTCTCGACAATGTATCAAGGAACTACCCTCGGATAGTAGAAGAACTTGTTCCAACCATACTCCCGTTAGGCACGGTACAGAGAGTACTTCAGAATCTCCTTAAAGAACGCATACCTATCAAGGATATGGTCACTATACTTGAAACCCTTCTTGATCACGGTCAAAAGGTAAAAGACCCTGATACACTTACAGAACTCGTCAGACAGTCCCTCTCCAGGGTTATAAGCAGACAGTATATGCTCCCTGACGGCACCCTGCCTGTCTTCACCCTTGACCCGCAATATGAACGGGAAATTATCCAGTCTATGGAAGACGGTACAGGCCTGTCACCTCAATTAATGCAACGACTCCTGAGGGGGATTGAAAAGACTTTGAAGGGAGACAAGCTCAAAAATATCCAGCCGGTTCTGGTCTGTTCTCCCCAGATACGCAGACATTTAAGAAACATTGCCGACAGGCTCATGCCCTCTCTGGTCATCCTGTCAAGCAATGAAATTTCATCAAACACAAAACTTTATTCACTGGGAATGGTGAGCTATGAAGATTAAAAAATTCCATGCGAAGACTTTTTCCGTGGTACTCAAGATGGTAAAGAAAGAACTGGGCCCCGATGCAGTAATTCTCTCATCAGAACAACTTAAAGAAGATATGGTCGAGGTCGTTGCAGCAGTGGACTATGAAGGGATAAACATCTCTGAACCGTCCTGTGCCACTGAAAAACCAACAGACCTCTCGGAACTCAAAAGCGAGGTCGAACGGCTGAAAGAGGCCCTCGTCCAGATGAAGAAGAGCGGATATGAGATGAAACTTCCGGATAAAAAACTCAAAATACTGAAACTGCTGCTAAAAAGGTCCGTTAAGGAAGAATTCGCACTGAGGCTATGTGAGAAGGCAGGAAACGCTGAGTCCCTCCTGAATGTCCTGACAGAGGAGATAAAGACCATGGATGCACCATCTGCTAAAAAAGCAGTGATGCTCATAGGCCCCACCGGCGTTGGGAAAACCACCACACTGGCCAAACTTGCCTCCCAGGCAATACGGTCAGGCAAGAGGATTGCCATCATAACACTTGATACATACCGCATTGGTGCAGTTGAGCAGCTCAGGTTTTTTGCAAGGATTCTGGGAGTTCCCCTGGAGGTGGTATCTGATATCTCCGGCCTGAAAGACAAGGTGATTAAACATACCGGCCGCGACATGATATTTATTGATACGACCGGGAGAAATCCCAGGGATAAAAAATATATTGAAGAAATCCGAAAGATTCATACCCTTGGTCTCCCGATAGAGACACATCTGATCATGAGCACAAGCAGTGATGATATCTTTATGATTGATGCATATAAATATTACAGGCAGCTCAAAATCGATTGTCTCGGCTTTACAAAGGTAGATGAGGCAGTTAATGCGGGTTCCATCTACAATCTGTCCGTCCTGTATCAAAAACCTGTTGCCTATATTACCACCGGACAACGTATCCCAATGGATATAGAGTTTCCAGACAATAATACACTTGCAAAACTCATACTGGAAAAAGGAGTGGAAGAATGAAACAATTAAAGAATCATCCGAAACAGATAAGTACCATAGCAGTTACAAGCGGAAAGGGCGGAGTCGGTAAGACAAATATAGTGGCAAACCTCGCCATATCACTTCAGAGACAGGGGAAAAAGGTCCTCATCTTTGACGCCGACCTCGGACTGAGCAACATCGACATCCTTTTCGGCATGGCACCACGATACAATATTCATCACCTTCTGAAAGGTGAAAGGTCCCTTGGAGAAGTCATTGTAAAGGGTCCGGAGGGCGTCATGGTACTGCCTGCAAGTTCCGGAATAGAAGAACTCACCAGAATCAACGAATTTGAGAGGTTAAGATTGCTCGATGAATTTGATTCCTTTGATGAGGATGTGGATGTTCTCCTGATTGATACCAGTGGAGGCATATCCTCCAATGTAACCTTCTTCTGTATGGCTGCACAGGATATAGTGGTTGTTATAACCCCGGAACCGACCTCTCTTACAGACGCCTATGCATTGATTAAACTCCTCTACACCAGATATCAGGAAAGGGAGTTCAAAATACTCGTCAACTGTGCCGGAAGTTCTTTCGAGGCGCTTGAGGTCTTTAAGAGACTGCATATTGTGACGGACAGGTTTCTGAACATAGCGCTCGACTATCTTGGATTTATTCCTCACGATAGCGCTATACCGAGGGCCGTCAGGTCCCAGAAAACGGTTGTAACCTCTGAGCCTGAAAGTCTCTCTGCACAAGGCTTTAATGAGCTCGCGTTTAAACTCGGCAACGATAGTAGAACCAGGCTTAAAGGAAGCATCCAGTTCTTTTTAGGAAATCTTTTCGGGGTCGGAAATGATACAAGGGTATAAGACCATCACTACAGAGGAAGAAAAAGAAGCCGTCCTGAAGGATATGCTTCCGTACATAAAATATACTGCTTACAGGCTTGCCTGGAGACTATCACCACAACTTACAATAGATGATCTCTTAAGTGTAGGCGTGATAGGACTGCTTGATGCAATTGAAAGGTACGACCCTTCAAGATACACAAATATAAAGACCTATTCCGAATACAGGATAAAAGGGGCAATGCTTGATGAACTGAGGTCTGCTGAATGGGCACCAAAACAGCTTCAGAAAAAGATAAACAACCTTAAATCAGCATACCGCCGTCTGGAACAGAAACTTGAACGTCCTCCTTCCGAAGAAGAGGTTACAGAGGAACTCGGAATTGAGCCCGATGAACTCTTCAAGTTGCTTCAGGATGCAAACGGGTCGGTGACAATAAGTCTTGAAGATATCTCATACAGGGTCGGGCAAGGCGGAGACGGAGAGTACAATATATATGAACATATCCGCGACCGGAATGCAGATGATCCTCTCGCACTCATCGAGAAGGCTGATATTAAAGGCCATCTGGTGAAAGCCATGGAGAGGTTGCCGGAACGGGAAAAAATCATCCTCTCACTCTATTACTGGGAGGAGATTACCTTTAAAGAGATCGGGAAGGTCCTGGGCATCTCTGAATCAAGAGTGTCTCAACTTCACAGTCAGGCCGTTATCAGCATGAGGGCCTATATTGAGGAAACAACCGGTGATTAAAGTTTCCGACTCACAGTCCGATACTATATTCAAATGAACGCCGGAAGACTCAACAAACTTATAAGCAAACTCGGATCCAGCGATCCCTCCGCAAGGAGATCAGCTGCAGAAGCGCTCTCAGACGGCGACGAGAGGGCCATATACCCCCTCCTTCAGGCCCTCAGGGACCTAAACCCCGGAGTGCAGGACGCCGCCATGAGATCCCTCATAAATATCGGAGGAGAAGTCACGGCTTATATGGTTATCCCCCTGCTTAAAGAGGAGGCCCTCATCAGGAACACGGCTTTTATCATCCTCCGCGAGATAGGCAACATCGACTTGCTTTCCGGGCTTCTCAAGGATAAGGATGATGACGTCAGGAAGTTTGCAATAGACCTCATGACGGACATAGGCGATCCCGGAGCCTGTCAATACCTCGGCCCGATGCTCACTGATACCAACCCGAATGTGAGGGCAGCCACGGTAAAGGCTATCGGCAAGCTTGGATGTCCGGGCTCGATCAAAGAGCTTATAAAGGCTCTGAAGGACGAAGAGTGGGTCTGTTTCTCCGCACTCGAAGCGATAGCTGAAATTAAAGACCCTGCAGCGCTCGAACCCCTTACGGAACTGCTTTACGGCCCTGCAGAAGCCATCAGGTATTCTGTAATAGAGGCTCTTGGCAAGATAGGCACACACAAGGCTGGTGCCATACTCAAGGAATTCATCAAAGATGCATCAGGACTCGAAAAGAACGCAATCCTCAAAAGTCTGATCGAAATAGGCCTGACTCCTGAGATGAAGGATCTCTCGGAGATACTCATGACGATGCTGCAGAGTGATGACAAAGAGGACATTCTGATAGCCCTGAAAGGCCTCGTCTCCATTGGTTGCTACGAAGCGATACCTGTCATAGTGGACAAGGGAGGCTCGCTCGACCCGTCACTTCCGGACGAGATCGAAACCCTGACGGTCTTCAGGGAAGCCCTGCTCAGAATCGGGTGTTCGGAAAAATTGATGGAGGTGATCGGGTCTCCAGGGACCAGGTTCAGGGGGAAGGTCCTCGCCATCGAAGCACTCGGCAAGATGAGATGCAGGAAGGCCGCCTCACATCTTATCGAGGTCGTTAAATCTCCCTTAAGGGACGTCCGCAGGGCCGGTGCAGCCGCACTCGGAGAGTTGAACGCCGACAATGAAACGATCGAAGCCCTTTTATCAGCTACCGACGACCCAGACGGGCATGTCAGAAAGGCGGCGGTAATAGCCCTTGGGAGACTGAGTGACCCCTCAGCATATGATGAGCTCCTGAAACTCCTCATGATAGAACCTTACAGAGACGTAAGAGAGGAGATCATCCGGTCTCTGATGAGGATCGATGAAAAACAGTTCGTTTCAGGTCTCAATGATTATGAGGAAGCCACAAGGGAGATGATAGCAAGTTTCTCGGAGGATACGGATCTGATCATCACCCTCTCCGGGGATGCCTCTCCGACCGTCAGGGTCTCTGCTGTCCTGAGCCTTGGCAAGACACCTCAGGAGGAGAGGACCCTCAGTAGGATCAAAGAGGCCACTCGAGACGCTGACCCGGACGTAAGAAAGGCCGCTGCCCAGTGCATAGAGGAGATGGGGTGCTGTAGGGAGGAACTGACAGACTTGCTGAAAGACAGTGACATGTGGGTAAGATTTTACGCCTTAAGGGCTCTTGCCTCCGTAAACGGCCCGCAATCCCTTGAACCCATAGTCTCGATGTTGTACGACCCGGAAGTTCCTGTGATGCTGGGAGCCATTGAAGCCCTGTCCGGAATCGATCATCCGGATGCACTGAAAGCACTGGATGCACTGAGAGAGCATGAGAATCCGGATATAAGAGAAAAGATTGCGGAGGCACTCGAAACCTCATGGTAGCTCCTGCACTCAAGGAAGAGACCTTCAGAGAGCTGAGGGATTTTGTTCATGAAAAAAGCGGTATATATATTCCCGACACCAAGAAATACCTCCTTGAAAACCGCCTTATCAGGAGGCTCGAAGAAAGAAAACTCACGAGTTATGAAAACTACCTCTCTCTCATCAAATACTCGGGAAACGGCGATGAAATCAGAAAACTCTTCGACGTCATCACCACGAACGAAACGTATTTTTTCAGAGAGCCCCGGCAACTTGACATCTTTGTCAAGCACGTTGTACCGTCGATACTCTCTACCGGCTCAAAAGGGATCAGGGTCTGGTCAGCCGCGTGCTCGACGGGAGAGGAACCGTATACCATTGCCATTGTTTTCAATGAGTACCAGGAGACAAGATTGATCAGGAAAGAGATAATCGCCTCAGATATCAGTAATGGCGTACTGGAGGCCGCTATGAAGTCTGCTTACAGTTCTTATTCCGTGAGGAATGTATCAGAGGGACACCTGAAAAAATATTTCCGTAACACCGGCGGCGTTTATTACCTTGATCCCGGGATAAAAGCGATGGTGAAATTCTCGAATATCAACCTTGTGGAAGAAAAACAGGTAAGGACGATGAGAAACCTGGACGTCGTATTCTGCAGAAATGTACTGATTTATTTTGACGACAGGAACAAGAGGAAGGCGATCTCGTCTCTATACGACTCGTTGAAACCAAAGGGGTATCTCTTTATTGGAATGTCCGAGAGCCTGCATACGGTAACGAGGGCTTTCAGACCGATAATTATAAACAAAACCGTGGTGTATCAGAAGGTATAGTTATGAGGATATTAGTTGTTGACGACGACAGTGTGACGAGAAAACTCCTGGGTCTCTATCTGAGGTCAAAAGGATATGACGTAGCCTTTGCTGAAAACGGGCTCGACGCACTTGAAAAACTCGGGACAGAGAACATAAACATAGTCCTGACCGACCTGAATATGCCTTACATGGATGGCATAGAGTTTATAAAAAATATGAAGTCCGAGTCCTCATACAGTCATATCCCGGTCTTGATGATCTCCACTGAAGCTGACGAGGAAGAGAAGAGACATGCCTTTGATGCCGGAGCTGACGGTTATCTTGTCAAGCCGGTCACTGCAGAGATGATAAACGAGAAAGTGCTGGAATTATTAAAAAGGATTTTCAAGGAAGGAGGTAATTTAAATGTTCGATCTTAACATGAAAATACTCGTTGTGGACGATTTTTCCACAATGAGAAAGATAGTCAAAAATGTCCTCAAGCAGCTCGGTTACAACAATATCGAGGAGGCAGAGGATGGAGCTCAGGCTTATACAAAGCTTAAGAACAACACATTTAACTTCGTGGTATCCGACTGGAACATGCCCAACATGGACGGCCTCGATATGTTGAAAAAGGTACGGTCCGACCCGGAACTTAAGGACCTGCCCGTACTGATGGTCACGGCGGAAGCCGAAAAAGACAAGGTTGTTACCGCAATCAAGGCAGGGGTGAATAATTATATAGTCAAGCCTTTTACCGCAGAAACATTGAAACAGAAAATGGAGCAGATTTTTGAACGGCTGAACAAGAGCTGACAGTGTACAGATCACCCGTCATTGTCCGGAGATATGAAAATCCACCGACAACCGGTAAAGCCTGTGGCTGCTGTTCTTCGTATACATCTGCACGGAGGAAGCGATGTCTGATGAAATGGAAGAGATAATACAGGATTTCATTATCGAGACTCAGGAGATACTCGATGCTCTTGATGAAAAATTTGTCGACCTGGAAAAGGACCGTTCGAACCAGGACCTGCTTAACGAGATATTCCGCAGCATTCATACCCTGAAGGGGGCCTCGGGGTTTCTCGGCTACAACCAGTTGGTGGAGCTCACCCATACGGCAGAGAACATACTGAAAAAGCTGAAAGACGGCATCCTGCAGGTGACCCCCCATATCATGGACGTAATACTCGACTCCGTAGACCTGATGAAACTGCTGTTGGAGCACATAAAGGAGAAAGACGGTAAGGAAGAGGACCTAAACAGCATTGTTTCAAAGTTGCAGGCCATTGAAAAGGGGGAGTCAACGGATCCCGGGGATGGGGCCCGGACGGAAGACGGACCTCCGGCAGAAGAAGAAAAACCCGTTCCAGGTCAGACCAAAGAGACGGAAACAATCACTCCCGATGAAAACTCTCAGGCGTCACCCCAAAAGGAGAGCAACACGGAACAGGAACCATCCGGAGATCCACCTGAGAAAGAAAAGGTTCATGTCGAACAGACCCTGCGTGTGGACATTGAACGCCTTGATAACGTGCTTAACCTCGTTGGAGAACTTGTCCTCGGCAGAAACAGGCTGATGAAGATAACATCAAATCTTGAAACAAGACATCCCGAAGACCATGAGACCTCCATGCTGTCTGAAACCACAGCCTTTCTCAGCATCATAACCACGGACCTCCAGATAGCTGTTATGAAAACAAGGATGCAGCCTATGAAGAAGGTCTTTAACAAGTTTCCAAGGATGGTAAGGGACCTCGCCCGATCAAGGGGAAAGGAAGTGGAACTCATCATAAGCGGTGAAGAAACAGAGGTGGACAAGTCGGTAATTGAAAATATAGCAGATCCGCTTGTCCATCTCGTAAGAAACGCTCTCGATCATGGCATTGAGTTGCCTGAAGAAAGGCAAAGCGCCGGCAAGCCGGCTCAGGGAACCGTAAAATTTTCTGCGTCCCAGGAAGGCAACAACATAGTAATAGAAATAGAAGATAATGGCCGTGGGATGGACCCGGATATCATACGGCAGAAAGCGGTGGAAAAGGAGATCATAACGCAGCCGGAGGCCATGACACTATCCGGCAAGGAAGTCCTCGACCTCCTGTTTACCCCCGGGTTTTCCACAGCAAATGAGATAACTGATATATCAGGCAGAGGCGTTGGAATGGATGTTGTCAAGACAAACATCAGCAAGCTGAACGGGACTATTGAGATATTGACTGAAAAAGGAAAGGGCTCACGGTTTATAATCAGGTTTCCCCTCACGCTTGCAATCATACAGACCCTTATGGTCGAGGCAGCAGAAGAGGTCTATGCCATCCCGCTCGGGGCTGTTCTGGAGACTGTAAGAGTCACGGCACAAGACATTCACACCGTTAACTCTCAGGAAGTAATACAACTGAGGGGAGAGGTCCTGCCGATTATCAGGCTTGCAAAACTTTTCGGAACTTCTCCACCAATGGCTCCGGTAACACTTTATGTCGTAGTAGCCACGGCCAACGACAAAAAATTCGGATTGGCTGTAGACAGGCTTAAGGGACAGGAAGAAGCGGTTATAAAGGCAGTTGAAGGCAATCTCGTCAACCTCAATGATACCAATATCATTGCCGGAGCCACCATTGCAGGAGATGGAAGGGTAGTACTGATAATTGACGTCTCCATAATAATGGAATCCCTTGCTACAGGAACACTCACATATGCATGACAAAAAAATAAAAGTCCTCATAGTTGACGATTCGGCGTTTATGCGCAACGCACTCTCAAAAATGATATCATCAGACCCTGAACTGCAGGTCATAGCTACTGCAAGAGATGGCGTTGAGGCTATTGATAAAGTTAACAGTCTCAAACCGGACATTGTTACCCTCGATGTAGAGATGCCAAGAATGAATGGACTTGAGGCACTCAGAATCATTATGGATATAAACCCTGTCCCGGTTCTGATGGTGAGTTCCCTTACTTCAGATGGTGCCGAAATCACACTTGAAGCTCTTGATGCAGGAGCAGTAGACTTTATTCCAAAAAATCTTGCCGACCTCTCGGTAAATATCCTGGACATACGCAAACAACTCCTGGAAAAACTGAAAGCTATAGGTAAAAAAGGGCTCGTCAGGAAAAGGCAGGGACGGCAAAAAATAGTTATACCTAAAAGGACATTTGAGGGTCAGAGAAAGATTGCAGTAGTGGCTATCGGCAGCTCTACCGGTGGACCCAGGGCACTCCAGGAAATACTCCCTGATATGCCTGAAGACTTCCCTGTATGTATTGTAATAGCACAGCATATGCCGCCAAGTTTCACAGGCCCTTTTGCTGAACGGTTAAATTCCATATGTAAGGTCACTGTTAAAGAAGCAGAGCATGGTGAGCCTTTACAACCCGGGGTTGTGCTGGTAGCCCCCGGAGGAAAGCACCTGAGGATCATCAGAAAAAGGACCTTTGAAGTAGTTGCTGATATAGTTGATGGAAATGAGGGAAAGCATATTTATAAGCCCTCCGTTGACATATTGATGCTCTCTGCAACAGAAGCATTCCCTGGCAGAACTCTCGGTGTCATTCTGACAGGCATGGGAAATGACGGGCTAAAGGGCATGGAAATGATCAAAAAAAATAATGGAAAGACACTTGCCCAGGATAAAGAAACGTGTGTTGTTTATGGAATGCCAAAGGTTGTGGTAGAAGCTGGAATTGCCGACAAGGTTATTCCGGTAGAAGAGATTGCCGGAGAGATTGTAAACTCTGTATAACTCCTCCCATTTCTCCTCCTCCCGGCTGGCTCATCCCCTCCTGATGAGCCAGCCCCTCCCTGCATTCTAAAGTTTCCACTAAATATGGCCGATAAAATAAAAAAAGGCAAGTTTGGCACTAAATATCCAGGCTTATGAATGGCCTTATCCCGAAATCGGCCTGCTTCAATCAATTCGCCCCAAAACCGGAACTGGAGGTATGTACAGATGTGTGATATAATATCATATATGATTAAAGTCTTTATTATAGAGGACCATGCCATTGTCAGGGATGGACTTAAAGCCCTTTTCAACTCAGTTGAAGGTTACAGTGTTATCGGTGAGGCGGAAAACGGTGTAGATGCAATAAAGGTAATAAAGGAAAAGTCCCCGCATGTCATCATCCTTGACATGAATCTGCCTTTAATGCATGGATCAGACGTTATCAAGGAACTCAGACCTTTGGTTCCCAGCTCCAAGATAATCATTCTTACAGGGATTATGGACGTTAACAGAATAGCCGAGGCCATAAGGAGGGGGGCATCCGGTGTTATTATGAAACCGTCCCCTTTTTCGGAACTGAGAGAAGCCATTGTTGCTATCTTAAAGGGTGGGCTCTATTTCTCACCGTCCATATCAAGACAGATAATTAAAAAACTATCTATAGAAGAGAGGTAAAATCGTAGCTTCTTCTTGATTCTTCCAAAAAATTAAAGACATTGGAGAATATTACCCACCTGCACCGCTACCCTTTCATATTACCATGCTTTACTGTAACTCAAATCCGGCGATGAAAGAGATTGGGGACCGATCTAAAGTTTTTCTGCAGTTAGACGATAAGAGTATTAAAACTATGAATTCAAATAAAATAGTCTCAACCCGGTTCAATAATTAAAGATTATGGAGGCCAGGAATGAATACACTACAGGAAGACTCCAGGGAAATAAAAGACGATATTCTACAACTTGCCACGTTCCGGCTTGGAGAAGAAGAATATGCCGTTGAAATATCCACTGTTCAGGAAATCAACCGTATGACTGAAATCACGAAAGTACCAAACTCTCCACCCTATATTGAGGGTGTCCTGAACCTGAGGGGAAAAATAATCCCTGCGGTAAACCTCAGAAAAAAGTTTGGCCTTTCAGAAAAAGACTTTGATCGGCATACAAGAATAATGGTTGTTGATATAATGGAGACAATGGTCGGACTCATAGTTGATGCGGTATCGGAAGTTATGAGGATATCAGCGGAAACGCTTGAACCGGCTCCTGCAATGACAACAGGTGTACATTCAAAATACATAAAAGGAATCGGAAAGATTAATGACAGACTTATCATACTACTCGATCTTGACAAACTATTCACGGGAGAAGAACCCGACAACTTAAAATGACAAGTGTGAATATTGCCAGTCTAACAGACCTGCCGACCCTTCCCTTAATCCTCAGGAGTCTTTTTGAGGTACTTCAGGATGAGAAATCCACCTTTGTTGATATTGCAAATGTCATAAAGCATGACCAGAGCCTGACGGAAAAAATCCTCAGGGTGGCAAATTCTCCCTATTTCGGTCATACCGGCAAGGTCAATACACTTGAACAGGCGATTATGTTCCTTGGATATGATCTTGTAAAAGGAATCTGTCTCGGAACGTCTGTCTTCAGGTTTTTGGGCAGAAACGAACGTGAAAGGCTTGGAAAACTTTGGCAACACTCTTACGAGGTCGGAATAATAGCTGCAAATATTTCCGACCATGTATGCAATATTGAAAGGGGAATCTGTTTTGTCTCGGGACTACTCCACGATATCGGAAGGGTTATTTTTATAACTCTGCACAAAGAAAAATATCTATTAATGTTATCCTCAGATAAAATCTTCCTGAAGGAAAAAGAGGTCTTCGGGATTGACCATCCGGCAGCAGGAGGAAACTTTCTTGAAAATGCCAGGTTGCCTGAGGAGATTGTATGCTCGGTCAGATATCACCACAAGCCCTCAATGTGTACTCGTTACAGGGAGACCTCATCCGTCATCTCTCTTGCAGAGGCACTATCAAGGAGTTTCTTTCCTAAAATCGAAGATGACGGCATCTGGACCGAAGAACACGATGCCATTCTCCTGGAGCTTTCACTTGATGAAGGCAAGATTAAAAAAGTCAGGGAAAAGGCCGTAGAAGAAACCGCCGCAATGCAGGAACTCTTTACAGTATGATACCACCCCCCTACAGGACAGCAATTCACGGCGAACTTGTAACGCTTTGAGATTGCTTCATTTCACTCGCAATGACAGAAAAGACTCGCAGTGACAGAAAAGACTCGCAGTGACAGAAAAGGTCTTCGCAATGTCATTGCGAGGATCGTCAGCGACGAAGCAATCCTGCACTGATTTTCACCGTGAATTGCTGCCTGTAGGATCAATTCGTTATAGAATGGATAATTGCAAAAGAAACGTTAATCCTTTATAATAGCAAAGGACAAAAACGGCTCTATAAGGCTTCTGTGTGTTAATGCCTCTGTGGTTGTTTCAGAATCTGTGTCCCCTGATTGAAGGAGTGTAGATCAAATATGATTGGCTTTAAGGATGTTACCAGGATTTATGACAATATGACTGCCCTCAGAAAAGTCAATTTCGGCATCGGGAAGGGTGAGTTTGTCTATATAACAGGGCCAAGCGGTGCCGGCAAATCAACATTGCTGAAACTGATCTATCTTGCCGAAAAGCCTGATGAGGGTACCATAAGTATTGCCGGGTGGGAAACAGATACCCTCAGAGAATCCGCTATCCCCTATCTCAGGAGAAACATCGGGGTGGTGTTTCAGGACTTCAAGCTCCTCGTAAACCGCACAGTCTATGATAATATTGCCCTTGCGCTGAGAATCAGGGGCTTTGGAGAGACGGAGATAAAGGGAAGGGTGCAGGATGCGTTGAAACTGGTGGGGTTGAGGCATAAGAACGATAATTTTCCTGCCGCCCTCTCAGGAGGCGAACAGCAGAGGATCACCATAGCGAGGGCTATTGTCGGAGAGCCGACAGTCCTTCTTGCCGATGAGCCTACGGGGAACCTTGATGTTGACAATGCAGCCGGCATCATGAAGATATTTAAAGAGATCAATGCAAAAGGAACAACCATCCTGATCGCAACCCATAACAGGGAATTGTTCAGGAATACAGGACTGAGGGTCCTCTGGTTTGACAACGGCAACCTTGTGGCGGATAAGGAAGGGTAAATGATTTATTCGATAAAGCTTGCCTTAAAGAGTCTCTGGTTTGAAAAATGGATCCATATGTTAACGGTTGTGACTATAGGGGTAGGTCTTTTTGTTCTTGGACTGATATTCTTCTCCCTCTATAACATCGAAGGCATTACAAGCAGGCTACCTGAACGGTTTTCTGTTACGGTCTTCCTCTCTGCCGGGACAGGGAATCGTGAAATTAATCAGCTCAGGGTACGGCTGAGAGAAGACCCTATAGTTAAGAGGATTAAGTATATATCGAAAGAGGCCGCTCTTGTTGAACTCAGGACATCGTTAAAGGATGCAGCCTATATACTTGAGGGTCTGGATGAAAACCCCCTGCTGCCTTCCATAGAGATCAGGCTTAAGGAGAATGGCTTTGACAAAAAGAAGGTGGAGGGTCTGATTAATAGACTTAAAAGTCTCAGGGATGTTGACGACGTTGTGTATGGTGAGAACCTTCTTGGTACAATCTATACAATCCGCAATGCTGTCAAGACTATAAGTGCAGGGGTAATCCTGCTCTTTTCCATGGCAATTATCTTTGTCTGTTACAGTACTGTGAAGATCCTCTTTTACAGGCGTAAGGAGGAGATAGAGATATTCAAACTGCTTGGGGCCACAAAGGGTTTTATACGTTTGCCTTTTCTGATTGAAGGAGGAACCCTTGGATTTCTCGGTGGCCTCCTTGGGGGAGCGGGCACCTATGTCCTTTACAGGTTTATCAATGGAACGGTCATCTCTGATTTCCCCATACTCGGTGTAATGCACATGCCTCTCGGACTCGTTGCAGCACTCCCGGCAGGAGGAGCAATTCTGGGTATTATTGGATCAACAATTGCTTTAGGAAGGCTGAAGTTCTGAGCCCCATGACTTTGAGACCGCTATGTTATGCTTAAAAAAAACCTCTATATTTCTTATCTGTATTATCTTCCTGGGTTTTTGCCTGACAAATGTCCAGGCGGCAAGAAACCCTAAAACCCGCTATGAGAATATACAGAAGGAGATAAAGAAGAAGAAAAAGGCGCTTGAGAAGGTAAAAAAGAAGGAAGTTTCCATACTCGATGAGATTGAATCAACCAACAGGGCACTGGACCGTATAAAGAGGGAACTCAGGGTTCAGAGAAGGAAGATGCTCCGAAACGAAAAAAGGATCTCGATAGTAAGAACTGAGATAAAAAAGATCTCCAAAAAGCTTGACAGGCAGAAAACCTGGCTCAGGAGGAAGGTTGTAGGGATGCAGAAGTACGGAGTCTCCTCTTTTGGGACTACCCCGGGATCACCTGAATTGAAGACCGATCCACTTCTGCTATTAATGACAGCCAGGGACATCCCTCAGGCGGTAAGAAAGTGGCACTATCTGAAGCGTATGGCAGAGTATGAATATGCCCTTCTCAAAGATTATTCGAAAAACATTCATGGCCTGAAACAGAGGCAGGACCACCTGTCAGCACTTATGAAGAACCTCAAAGGCCAGAAAAATCAACTTGAGAAAAAAAAGGCCGTCCTGAGAAACAAGCAGAAACTGAAAAGGCGGCTTCTGGCCTCTGTCCGGAAGAAGAGGAACCTTTACAAGCGAATGCTCTCGGAACTTAAGGAGTCATCAAGGAAGTTGCGCAAGTTGATTAATGAATCAGAAAAAACAAAGTATTTCCAGAAAGGCTTTTCCCTCACCAGGAGGCACCTTCCCTGGCCTGTTAAGGGAGTGCTTGCCCTTCCCTACGGCAGTTATCGTGACCCGAAATTTAAAACCCCGGTCTTCAGAAACGGCATACATATCAAGTCAAAAGAGGGAGAGGCTGTTGAGGCCGTATATTCAGGAAAAGTTGTGTTTGCAGACTGGTTCAAGGGGTATGGCAAGGTCGTGATATTAAATCATGGCGAGGGGTATTACACAGTGTATGCAAACCTGAGTGAGATTTTTTTAAACAAAGGAGATATAATAAAAACAGGTACTTTAATCGGCAGGGTCGGGGAATCAGGTATATTGAATGCACCCGGCCTTTATTTTGAGATCAGATACAAAGGCAAACCCCTGAACCCGCTTCAGTGGTTAAAACGTCAACGGCAAAAATAGAGAAAAGATTAAACGGAGGTATAGATACATGAAAAAACGTAGAAGATTGGCTATATTCGGATGGATTGTAATTGTCTCTCTGGTGATAGGTGGTTTTCTGATCAGCGAAATGCCCATGAAGAGTGCGGTTGCAGATTCCCAGGAGTATCAGAATCTCAGACTCTTTACAGAGGCCCTCACTATTATAAAGAACTCCTATGTTGAAAAGGTGAATACGCAGGATCTCATTTATGGCGCCCTCAAGGGAATGTTGGGGACACTTGATCCCCACTCGGGCTTTATGCCCCCGGAAGAGTATAAAGAGATGCAGATAGACACCCGGGGAGAGTTTGGAGGCCTTGGTATACAGATAGGTGTGAAAAAGGGGATGCTTACGGTTATAGCCCCAATTGAGGATACCCCGGCATGGAAGGCCGGCATCAAGGCCGGTGACAAAATAATCAAGGTGGAGGGTGAGTCAACCAGGGACATGACCCTTTTTGAAGCCGTTAAAAAGATGCGGGGGCCCAGTGGGACCACGGTGACCATAACCATAGTCAGGGAAGGGTGGAAGGAGCCAAAGGATTTTACCATAACAAGGGCTGTAATCAAGATAAAGAGCGTTAAATACAAGGTGGTGGATGACGGCATAGGGTACATAAAGATCAATC
Organism: Nitrospirota bacterium; assembly: GCA_003232715.1. GTDB lineage: Bacteria > Nitrospirota > Thermodesulfovibrionia > Thermodesulfovibrionales > JdFR-85 > BMS3Bbin07. The sequence goes on along the minus strand of QIJG01000050.1, from coordinate 1,216 downwards.
AGTTTCAGGAAAGGACAGCATCTGATCTTGCAAATGCCCTTAAGAACCTGAGTGATAAAAAGATAGACTCCCTGGTGCTTGACCTCAGGAACAATCCCGGTGGTCTGTTAAAGAGTGCCGTGGATGTTACCGAACAGTTCCTTCCACCGAAAAAGCTTGTTGTGTATATAAAAGGACGTTCAGTAAAAAAGACGGAGTATATGACTACGGGAAACCACCCACATTATGACTTGCCGATGATAGTGATGGTGAATCACGGAAGTGCCTCGGCCTCGGAGATAGTGGCGGGAGCGCTGAAAGACTGGAAGAGGGCTGTGTTGCTTGGCGTAAGGACTTTCGGAAAGGGTTCCGTCCAGAGCGTTATTCCGCTCAGTGGCGGTTCGGGCCTCAGGCTTACTACTGCAAAGTACTATACCCCTAAAGGTATATCCATACAGAACGAAGGTATTGAGCCTGATATTGTAGTCAAGGTCAAGCCCCAGGACGGCGAGGCATATCCGGTAATCAGGGAGAAGGACCTGGAGCATCACCTCAAAAATGAACAGAGACCCGAGGAGAAGGAGACGAAGAAAACAGTGAAGGAGACAGAGGTGGCTCCCCTGCAGGTGGATGAGAAAAATGATGTTCAGCTCCAGCGGGCAATAGATCTACTGAAGGGCTGGAGGGTATTCAGGGAAAGTTCCATAGACAACAAGTGAAATGTCGCGCATAATATTTGATATAGAGACCATAGGTGCTGATTTTGATGCCCTGGACCTGCCCCAGCAGGAATATCTCCTGAAGTATGCTGAGACAGAAGAGGATGATCCGCTTACCGGTGAGATAGTCACAATAGGTCTTATGAATCCGGATACCCTGAAGGGCGTCCTCTACTTTCAGGCACCCGGCAAAGACATCGCCCCCTTTGAAGAGGAGGGCATACAGTATGAGACAGGTACCGAGAGAGACATACTGGAGAAATTCTGGGATGTTATAAAGAGCTATAGTCAGTTTGTAACCTTTAACGGCAGGACCTTTGACTGCCCGTTTATCCTGATACGCTCTGCAATTCATAAACTCAGACCAACACGGGAGTTGATGCCGAACAGATACAACGGCCCGCATATAGACCTCCTTGACCAGTTAACATTCTACGGCGCTACAAGGCGGAGGTTCAGCCTTGACATGTGGTGCAGGGCCCTCGGGATCAAGAGCCCCAAGGACGAGGGTATTTCAG
>QIJG01000026.1 GCA_003232715.1 Nitrospirota bacterium | reverse complement strand
CTGATGTATCATGAGGTTACGAATATTCCGGAGAGAGAAAAGCAGATCAGAAAAATCGATCCAGCTTACTCTCTGCCATCTCGTCAATTTGAAGAACAGATGGTGTATCTCCAAAATAGTGAATATGCGGTTATTTCTTTAGATGGGGTTTGTGATAACCCTTTAACTTCACTTAAATCAGTAATTATTACCTTTGATGATGGATTAATTGGAAATTATGAACACGCATTTCCAATCCTTCAGAAATACAATTTCACAGCAGCATTTTTTGTAGTTGTTGACAGGATTACGAAATCACGCTACATGAACTGGAAGCAATTGAGAGAACTTCATCAGGATGGTCATTTAATTCAGTCTCATACTATGACTCATCCAATGCTTGGGGAATGCAATGAGAAACAAATTTACTATGAACTTGATAAATCAAAGAAAATTATTGAAAATAAGATAGGTAATGTCGTGAAATATTTGAGTCTGCCATTTGGGAGTTCAAATATAAAAGTTATAAGAATAGCAAAAAAAGTTGGTTATTCAGCAGTTTTTACCTCCCGCTTAAACGAGTTGCAGATTAGCAAATCTCCATATTATTTCGGAAGAATTCCAGTGAAGGATAGTTATGGTCTTGACGTGTTTAATGGTCTGCTAAGCGGACGATCTAATTTTTATTATAAGATATTGTTTTTTGATTACATAAAGAATAAACTTAAGAGACTGATTGGTTTGAACAATTACAGAAGAATTTACCGTACTGTCAATAAAATAAAGCTTGAAAAATGAATATTTTGTTTTTATCAACAGAAAATCCTTACCCACCTGTTGGGGGACATCATATCAGGACTTATAATGTGCTAAAGATTCTTGCACAAAAACATAAAATATATTTTGTGGGATTTGCTCAGACTAAAGCTGAGCTTATCTATATTGAAAATCTTAGAGAATTATGTGAAACAGTCGATATCTTTCTCATTCCAAAAACAGGTTTTAATTTGCAGTTTTTATCTCAAGTTAGTAAGAATTTATTCTCAAGGCTACCCTTGACTGCACAAAGGTTTCTTGTTGTTGATGCGAAAGAAAAAATTAAGGAGCTTTTGTCACGAAATCGTATTAACTTAGTGCATATAGATATGCTTGCATTAGCGGAATATGTAGAGTGTACAAATAATATTCCAGCAACTCTAACTAATCATAATGTTGAGTTTTTACGGCTTTATCGATGGATGAAAATGGAGGGTAGTTTATTAAAAAAAACTTATCTTTTCTACCAGTATTTGAAATTGAAAAGTTTTGAGAAGAAAATGTGTCCTTTGTTCGAGCATTGTATAGTTGTATCAGAAGATGATAGACAACACTTGCAAGGTCTTTGTGATATCGATAATTTTATTATAATTCCCAACGGAGTAGATATTTGCTATTTTAAGCCTTCTTCTGAAAAGGTTAGAAAAAATCATTTGGTTTGGGTAGGGGGAATGGCAGGACCATATAACTCAGATGCAGTTGATTTTTTTTTAGATCGGGTGTGGCCTGTTGTCAGGGATGAAATACCAGAGGTAACAATTGATTTTATTGGTAAAAAACCTACCCAAAAATTGCAGAAAAAAGCATCTGTTGATCATAATATAAAAATATTAGGTTTTATAGATGATGTTCGACCGTTGGTTCAAAGTGCTTCAGTATTTGTTGCTCCAATTAGAAGTGGAAGCGGTACAAAAATAAAAGTGCTTAATGCAATGGCACAGGCAAAAGCAGTGGTGGCCACCACAGTTGCTGCAGAAGGAATTGAAGTTGTTGATGGTGAAGATATCCTATTGGCTGATGATCCAACGGAGTTTGCAAGGAAAATTATTTATTTATTGAGAAATAGAGAGCTTGCTATGACAATAGGTCAAAAAGCGCGAAGCCTTATAGAAAATAAGTATAGTTGGGAAGTTATTGCAGAAAAAATATTTGATACCTACCAAGTATACCAAAGAAACTGATTTTGAAATTATTGAAAATTCAATATCTTTATAAATAATTGAAATAGAATGGATAATAATCGCAAGAAAGTATCAGTATTAATTCCCTGCCGCAATGAAGCTCAGAACATAGAAGGTTGTATAAAGAATGTTTATGATTTTGAGCCTTCTGAGGGAGGGTTTGAGGTAATTATAATAGATGGTATGAGTGATGACGGGACTCGTGACATTCTTTACAGATTAAAGGAAGAATATAATAGCCTTAGTATAATTGATAATTCCCGTCGAACAGTTCCACATGCCATGAACTTGGGGATTGCGCAGGCACAGGGAGAATATATTGTAAGGACAGATGTCAGGTGCATTCATCCAAAGACCTACCTAAAAGATTTAATAAAACTGAGCGAAGAGACCGGGGCTGACAATGTTGGTGGTGTACTTATCCCGATTGGTGAAACTTATACCCAGAAAAGCATTGCTACTGCATATAAAAGCCCTGTGGCCATGGGCGGGGCCTTACGTGATAGAGGAGATTTTGTTGGCGAAACGGATGCTGTGTATGGGGGGTGTTTTCGCCGGGAACGTCTTTTAGAGATTGGAATGTATGATGAATCAATGGTGAGAAACCAGGATGACGAGCTCTCTTTCAGGTTGAGGAAGTCCGGAGGCAAGGTGATACAATCAGGGAATATCAAGGTAAAATACTTTCCGAGAAAACATTTTAAGCAACTTTTCAAGCAGTTTCTTCAATACGGTTATTGGAAGGTTACCGTTTTGAAGAAACATCCTGTTCAGGCATCATGGAGGCACTATGCTCCGGCAATGCTGGTTTCAGGTTTCTCTGGATTGCTTTTGGCAACCTTGTTTAACGTTAATCTTCTTCCGGCTTTGCTGTTTTATTCCGGAGTTTACTTACTGTCTGTTTCCGTGGAATCCTTGCGGTTGACATATCCTAATAGAAATCTTGACTTGTGGCCGGGTGTTGTAACAGCAATTGTTGTTATTCATACGGGTTTTGGCTTGGGATTCATGACCGGAGTTGTCAGCCGTTTTTTGAGTTTGAAACCTCGATACTTTGAGTCATTGAGCAGGTAGATCAAAGGTTTTTCGGCAAAGGATGAAGGGTATAAATCCAATAGTGCATGCTTTTTCCCTCGATATAGAAGACTGGTACCAATCTTCCTTTGATTTCAATGCTCCGGTCAACGAGGTTTGTGTCCATAATACCCGTTTGGTGCTCGATTTTCTTTTACAATACAACGTGAAAGGCACTTTTTTTATCCAGGGACTCGTTGCCAAGGCATTCCCATATCTGGTCAAGGAGGTCCACTCCAGGGGGCATGAGGTTCAGTCACATGGTTATTCGCACCGTCCAATTAACAACATGACTCCTGGTGAGTTTAAGGAAGAGCTGGAAGAGACAGGAAAGCGACTTGAGGATATAACAGGAGAACCTGTAACTGGGTTCAGGGCTCCTGATTTTTCTATTGATAAGGAATCTTTTTGGGCATTTGAAGTAATGTATGAGTGCGGAATCCGCTATGATTCCTCTATTTTCCCTCTGAAGACAAGTCGTTATGGCATCGCAGGATTCACAAGGGGATACAGTATAATCAAGACCCTTGCAGGTGAGATTGAAGAGTTGCCCGTGTCAGTGCTCGATATGACATGGTTTTGTGGATTCAGGGTCCCCGTTGGCGGGGGGGGGTATTTCCGTCTATTTCCCTCGTGGTTTCTGAACTACGGCCTGAGAAAATTAGGCTCTCAGGGAGAGCCGTTCATAATCTATTGTCACCCCTATGACTTCAATCCCCGGGAGTGGCAACGAATCTTAAAACGCGTTCCATGGCATCGCCGCTTGCATCAGGGGCTGGGTCGCCGCAGGTTTCAGGAAAAGGTTGCAGAACTTCTAAAGCGAGGGACTTTTGGATCCATGTCAGAGGTTCTGCAAAGAATTCATGAAGAGACGTCGCAGGACAAAACGTCAAGCTGAAAGGAGGGAAGGATATGCATATAGTTTTTCTAAGTCCGGACGAACCTCTTTATCTTCCGGAATTTTACCGTTATGTCATTGAGAATCTGTCCCACGGCCATGATATTAAGGTGATAATCGTGCCACCGGTTTATAAGAATACCACGAAGCTTGATCTCGTCCTGCGTTATGCAAAAACTTTCGGACTCAAGGAGGCCGTAGCCCTGTCCTTTATGGTTATTTATTATAAGGGGATGGATCTTCTGTTCAGTGGGAGATGGGATGGATTTTATTCTATGAGAGCAGTTTTCAGAAAGTACGGGATTCCCTATCTGTATGAAAATGATGTGAACAGCAGACGTAACCTGGACCGGTTAAGAACCTGGGAGACCGATCTGGTGATTTCCATATCCTGTCCCCAGATATTTAAGCAGGAACTCATAGAGTTGCCGTTGAAGGGATGCCTTAACCAGCATGGTTCGATTTTGCCTGACTACCGTGGTGTTATGCCCTCTTTTTGGGTTCTTGCAAATAATGAGAGTGAAGCCGGCAGTACGCTTTTTTTTGTAAACGAGAAGATAGATGCCGGTGATGTGCTTGTGCAGAGGAAGTTTCCGATTCATCCTGATGATACCCTCGAATCCTTTATCAGGCGTTCCAAGAGGATAGGTGCTGAGATGGTTGTGGAAGGCGTTGAAAAGATTAACAGGGGTAAAGCTGAAACATATTCTCTTGATATGAGTAAGGGCAATTATTATGGCTGGCCAAAAAGAGAGGATGTGAAACGTTTTCTTAACAACGGCAGGCGGTTCAGATAAAAGACTATGTTACGACAGGATGGAAAGACAAAAATAATGTCATACGATAAGTTTATTCCTTATTCATTGCCGCTGATTGAAGACGAGGAGATAGAAGAGGTAATTGATACGCTCAGGTCTGGCTGGATTACAACAGGACCAAAGACAAGAGAATTTGAGGCTGAATTTGCAAAATATATTGGTTGCAAACATGCGATTGCTGTTAATTCCTGTACGGCCGCCCTCCATCTTGCCCTGGAAGCCATAGGTATAAAGGAAGGTGACGAGGTCATTACATCCCCGATGACCTTTGCAGCCACGGCGGAGGTCATCCGCTACTTTAGGGCAAAACCCGTATTTATAGACATAGATCCTGTGACCATGAATATAGATGCCCAGGAGATAGAAAGATACCTCTCGACAACCAACAATCGTCAATCGTCACTGCCAAAGGCCATAATCCCTGTTCACTATACGGGATATCCCTGTGATATGGATTCTATCAGGCGTTTAGCCGAAAAATACGGGTTGAGGGTGATCGAAGATGCTGCCCATGCTCTGCCCGCATATTTTAATGGGAGGGTTATAGGTTCGACCGGGGATATAACATGTTTCAGTTTTTATGCCACTAAAAACATTACAACCGGTGAAGGTGGCATGGTCACAACCAATAACGATGAATGGGCAGAGAGGATGAGGATTATGAGTCTGCACGGTATCAGCAAGGATGCGTGGAATAGATATAGCGCTGAAGGCTCATGGTATTATGAGGTTATTGCTCCCGGATATAAGTACAACCTGACGGATATAGCTGCTTCGCTCGGAGTCGTCCAGTTAAAAAAAGCCGATAGACTATGGCAGAGAAGAACAGAAATTGCCGGGATATATAATCAGGCCTTCAGGGATATTCCAGAGCTTGAATCACCATTTAATAACTTTAGTAACTCAATATATAGAACTGATGACTTTGGACCTCGGACTTCGGACGTTGGACTTCAGAATAGTGAACCCGCACCGCAGCTTAAAGGAACAAAGCACAGCTGGCATTTATACGTGATAAGATTGAATCTTGAGGGCCTTTCTGTATCCCGGAATCGTTTTATAGAGGAGCTCAAGACTATGGGAATAGGCACTTCCGTACATTTCATACCCCTTCACATACATCCATACTACCGTGACTTGTATGATTACAAACCTGGAGACTTTCCGGTTGCTTATGAAACTTACAATAGAATTATATCCCTGCCGATATATCCTAAAATGACGGATGGAGATGTAGTGAGGGTGGTTGAGGCGGTGCTACAAGTGATTTCCAGGAATAGGCGGTAACACAATGTTTGATGTGCTTTGTGCTATGTTTCAAGTCCGATGTTGGACAAAAAAATGAAACGTTTTTTCGACATATGTTGCTCATCTATCGGCCTTCTTATACTTTTGCCTCTCTTTACAGTGGTGGCCGTTATCGTAAAACTTGACAGCCGGGGTCCTGTTTTTTTCAGGCAGCAGAGGATTGGCAGGAACTTCAAACCGTTCCGTATTTATAAGTTCAGAACCATGACGACTGATGCCCCTGAAAAAGGACCGGAGATAACCTTTGGCGGGGATAAGAGGGTGACGCGTATTGGACGGATACTCAGAAAATACAAGATAGATGAACTTCCACAACTCATTAATGTGCTCAAGGGTGATATGAGCCTTGTAGGACCAAGACCTGAGGTAGAAAAATACGTTGAACTTTATAAAGAGGATTATAAGCATATATTACAGGTCAGGCCGGGTGTTACGGATATCTCATCAATAACCTACAGGGATGAAGAAGGTGTTTTGATGGACAAGAAGGACCCTGAAGCTTATTACAGGCAGGTATTATTGCCGGAAAAAATAAGGCTTGCCAGGGAATACATAGACAGGGCTTCCTTTTTCTATGACCTGAGACTCATCTTCAAGACAGTTTACAGAATATTCTATCCATCTTTCACTATTCAACCGCAAAGTGCTCGAAGTAACGCAAAGAAAAGAAAGATAGATTAACCACAAGATTATTTTGATTATCTATAAGATTGGCCTCTATTTGTGAAAAAAAGTTCAAAAAGGTCTATAAAAGTCAGTGTGAGTCTGAGACAGTTTTATCCTGTTCATCCTGTCTAAATTACTTAATGTTTTTATATGTGATTTCTGAGTCCCCTGTATCTATAAATTTTTAAATTCGTGTACATTTGTGTATATTCGTAGCTAATTTAATAGTTGAAAAATGCGTGTTTTACAACTGATAAGCAGTAAGGGATTGTTTGGAGCGGAAAGGGTAGTCCTTGAGCTGTCGAAGAGCTTACAGAAGACCCGCGATTGCCAACCGATCGTAGGCATTATAAAGAACGAATACAACCCTCATGTAGAAACCGTGGATGAAGCAAAAGCCAATAACATAGACACTGTGATTTTCCCATGCAAAAGTCAGTTTGATCTGAGTGTTATTTTTTCAATCAGGGCATTTATAAGAGACAGAAATGTTGATATTGTCCATTGTCACGGCTACAAATCAAATTTTTATGGATTGTTAGCGTCTAAAAATAAGGTCTCAACAGTCACAACTAATCACAATTGGCTGAAATCTCACTGGAAACTGAAGATATACTGTTTACTTGACAGTATCTGGATTCGTTACTTCGGGAGAATTGTTGCTGTCTCGGAGGGAGTAAAAGAGGATATGTTAAAATACAAAGTCTCTGGAAAAAAGATAAGAGTGATTGATAACGGCATTGATCTGGGCAGGTTTAAGAGAGAAATATCAACTGAAAACGTTAGAAAAGAATTCGGGCTGAACGGAAATTCCAAAGTAATCGGAACGATAGGGAGTCTGGGCCATGAAAAAGCTCATACTAATCTGTTAAAGGCCGCAAAGGGAGTTATAGAGACACATAAATCAGTCAGGTTCCTTATTGTCGGAGATGGACCATTGAGGGAATATCTAAGGGAAGAGGCGGTTAGTTTAGGCATTGAAAATAATATTGTTTTTGCCGGATACAGGAAGGATATTCCTGAACTCCTATCGGTAATGGATATCTTTGTTTTACCTTCCATAAAAGAGGGCCTTCCTATGGTCCTGCTCGAGGCGATGGCTGCGAAGAAACCGGTTATTGCTACAAGGGTAGGGGCTGTTCCAAAAGTTATAACGCATAATGAGTCAGGGCTATTAATTGAGCCCGGGAATACTAAAGAACTGAAACAATCAATTATGGAGTTGATAAGTAACAATAGTAAAGCAGTACAGCTAAGCCAACGGGGCTATCAAGAAGTTAAAACAAATTTTTCTTCAGAAGTTATGGCTGAAGAATATATGTCTTTATATAATGAATTACTAAATTAATATCTTGTTTTTTTCTGTATTTCCTGAAACTGTATTCTTTAGATACAAATGTAACTAATAGATACAATCTGTTGAAATCCCTGATATCCTTAAATTATATAGAGGGAAACAGTATATAGTATAGGGAGTTGTAACCTTTGGATGCAGATTATTTGATTTAATAGTGTGGATTTGTATCCTCACTCTTTTTTTATCAACAAAAAATCATTTAAAAACAACTGGTTACGTTTTGATGATTAAAAGTGTTTAATTTTTAGCACGGATATTGCTTAAATATAACAAAAATTAAAGTAATCGGAGGATTGTCATTCCCGCAACGTCGGGAATCATATCCCTCTTTGATTCCGGACAAGCCGGAATGACACTTGATGATAGATTGACACAATTAATTACCAACTAATAAAAAAGATGACGACGAAGATTCTATATGATTATATGCCTTTTAATGGAGTTTTGAGAAAACTTGTGATGCAATACAGGACCTCTTTTATACTGTTGTTCCAGTTAGCTGTGGTAGCTCTATCGTATACTGCGTCTTTTTACCTTAGATTTGAATTTACTATGCCCCCCCAGTATTTCCAGATGTTTTATGAGACCTTGCCACTCCTGCTGATTTGCCGGATGGCTGCTTATTATGTATATAAGATCCACACTGGTTCATGGCTGTTTGTAAGCATGTCGGACCTGATGGACACACTTAAAGCAGTCCTGCTTGGTTCGGTATTATTTGTTATTACCATGGTATTTATTTACGGTCTCGATGAATTTCCCCGCTCGGTCTTTATTTTGGAGGCACTGTTAAATCTAATGTTTCTGGGTGGAAGCAGGTTTACGATTCGCTACAGTTATGAATTCAAACAGAGTGAGGTGTCCAAGATCAGGAAATATGTCTTTATCGCCGGAGCTGGAAGGGCTGGAGTTTTAATGCTTAAAGAAGTACAGAGTAATCCGGGACTGGGGCTTCAGGTGTTAGGTTTTGTTGATGACAATCCCTATAAAAAGGGGACAAATATTCAGGGCATACCGATTCTTGGAAGCATTGAAAATATTCCTGACCTGGTTAAGAGACACGGGATTGATGAGGTCATTGTTGCTATTCCTTCATCCGGCTATAAAAATCTGGTCCGGATTACGGAGATTGTCAGGAGTGCCGGGGTTGAGTCAAGGATACTCCCAAGTCTGGGAAAGCTGATCCAGGACGATATCGTTACAAACCAGCTCAAGGATGTTTCATGTGATGATTTGCTGGGCAGGGATGTTTTGAAATTCCGCCGGGAGTCTGATTACAAATTGCTGAATGAAGAGATTGGGGAAAAATCCATACTTGTCACTGGTGCCGGGGGGTCTATAGGCTCTGAACTATGCAGACAGGTTGCTCATTTCAGGCCTCGCATGCTGATACTCTATGAGCGTCATGAGAATAGTCTCTATGACCTTGAGATAGAGTTGAGAAAGAAGTTTCCGGAGCAACAGATATTACCGGTAATAGGCGATATCCTGGACTCGGAGAAGCTAAGCTCCGTATTACATGCTAATAAAGTGGATCTGATTTATCATGCAGCGGCATATAAGCATGTACCGATGATGGAACGGGAGCCTTTAGAGGCTGTTCGTAATAACATAATTGGTACCCTGAACGTTGCCGGGTTGGCTGTTAAGAATAATGTAAACAAATTTGTTTTCATTTCAACCGATAAGGCAGTGAATCCCGCAAATGTGATGGGAACCACGAAGCGTGTATCCGAGCTGGTAATACAGGGATTAAATGGTGATAAAGTAAAATTTATCGCAGTCCGTTTTGGTAATGTCATAGGCAGTAACGGCAGTGCGATCCCTCTGTTCAAGAAACAGATAGCTGAAGGGGGGCCGGTAACAGTAACACACCCGGACATAACAAGGTATTTTATGGCTATACCTGAAGCTGTGCAACTGGTGATGACCGCCGGTGCCATGGGTAAAGGTGGGGAGATTTTTTTATTGGATATGGGGAAGCCCGTCAAGATCATTGATCTTGCCAGAGATTTGATCAGGCGTTCAGGTCTGCAGCTCGGGAAAGATATTGACATAGTATTTACAGGACTCCGTCCCGGAGAAAAACTGTATGAAGAACTCTACTGGGAGGGAGAGGGAATCATTACAACAGAAAATAAGAAGATAACAATGCTCAAGCCAAATGGCCATGGGTGCGATGGTGTTTTTCAGAGGATCAAGGTATTGGAAGAATATATTGCAGGAAGTGATATGAAGGGTATTTTGAGATTGTTGAGAGAGATAGTTCCGGAGGCCAGTATCGGGAATGGGTTAAATTCCTGATTTCAATATTGTTGTTTTCAAGAACGACAAATGACTGTATTTAATACACGGACTTTAATCAATCAGCCCTGACAGGCAACCATCCTGACGGAAATAAAATGTTTGAACTCACTGTATCAGCCATAGCCTCACTTCTTCTCTTAACCCTTTCTCTCTATCTGTTCCTGAAAAGGAGGACTGCAGCTGATGTGGCCCTTTCAGCCATTATGTTTCTGTTTGCATCGATTGAGATAGCTGATCAGCTTACACTCAATCTGCAGAACAATCCCCTTTTCTTTAGAGGGCTCGCGCTCTTTCTTGAATCGATGCTGCCCGCTTTCCTTATGGTCTTCATCCTTTTCCACTCCCGTTTCCGTTGGAGGTCTGTTAAATCCATCTCTTTTTCCTGGTGGGCTTTGACGGCAGCGGCCTTGTTTTTTCCTGTATGTGCACTTTTGTTTCCTGTCAATGATTTTTTCTACTCCCCTGACCTTCAGACCGAAAAACTGCTCTTTCTCGGAACAGTGGGCTACTGGTTTTACCTGGGGGTCATGATTTATTGCGTGATAGCGCTTGTTCATCTTGAGGCCGCTTTTTCTGTGACATCCACCTCTGACAGATGGAAAATAAAGTTTGAGGTTATAGGGGTTGGAAGCATTCTGGCGGTTTTAATCTTTTATTTCAGCCAGGGTTTGTTGTATAGAAGCATAGATTTGAACCTGCTACCCGTCAGGTCGGGAACATTTATAGTTGCGGCAATTCTTGTGGGTTATTCAAGAATTTTCAGGGGTAATGATGTAACGATTGTGGTATCAAGGTATGTCCTTTACAGGTCATTATCTCTCATACTGATAGGGCTTTATCTTCTGTTCCTTGGTTTGATAGGCGAGGGAATGAGGTATTTAGGGGCATCTTTTAGCAAGGATCTGGCCATCTTTATTGCCTTTACTGCCGGCATTATAATGCTTATCATCCTGTTTTCCGAGAGGTTGAGGCGAAAGGCCAAGGTCTTGATCAACAAGCATTTCTATGCCAACAAACACGATTACAGGACAGAGTGGCTTAAATTTACTACCCGGCTTACCTCCTGCAGGACCATAGCCGATGTAAGGGATGTAATTCTCAGCACATACAGGGAGACCTTTGGCCTTAATGGTGCATCCCTTTACATCCTTGATGACAATAAGAAACGATATGTCGAGGTTGCAAATCAGTCCATGTATGGGGAGATGATGGAACTAAAGCCCTCTGAGGCCTTAATTTCGTACTTTCTGGACAGGGACAGGGTTCTTAACCCCTTCGATGGCGAGTATGAGCCTAATGCAGATGAGGCCATATTTATTGAGCGTACAGGGGCAAGGTTGTTGGTGCCTCTGATGAACAACGCAAGGATAGAGGGGATTGTTGTGTTTGGGGAGCAACTTGCTGAGGAAAATTTCGTATACGAAGACTTTGATTTAATGAAGACGATCGCCAGGCATGCTACCCTTGCCCTGCTTAATTTCAGGCTTTCAGAAGAGCTTGCAGAGACAAGAGAGGTTGCAGCAGTGGCAAGGATATCCTCTTTTGTCATACATGACCTTAAAAACCATACCACTACGCTTTCATTGCTTCTTGATAACGCTAAGGATTATCTGGATGATCCTGAATTCCAGGATGATATGATCAAATCGATAAAAAATACACTAACGAAGATGAAGGATCTTATTCAGAGACTAAAAACTGTTCCGGGAAAACAGGACCTGAATCCCGGTCATGCTGATATTAATTCCCTTGCAGGGAAGACTATAGGTGAGGTTATAAAGGTAACCCCGGATATAAAGATTGAATATCACGGAGCATCTGCAGTATCCATGGTCGATGCCGTGGAGATAAGAAAGGTTATACTCAACATCCTGCTTAATGCTGTTGAAGCCGTTGGAGTGGATGGGGTTATAAGCGTTGAGACAGGTAGTAACGGAGAGATGACATACGTCAGAGTTGAAGATAACGGCTGTGGTATGACGGATGATTTTATTAACAACCATCTATTTAAACCTTTCAGGACAACAAAGGAAAAGGGGCTCGGGATAGGGCTCTATCAATGCAGACAGATAGTGGATGCCCATGATGGCAGCATTGAAGTAAACAGTGTAGCGGGAAAGGGGTCGGTTTTTACGGTTTATCTGCCCATGATTAAGGAAGCGGAGTTCGCAGTGGGGTGAGAGGGAGTTATTTGTATCCGGGATTGAGAGATTTATCAAGACATGAGTATAAAAGCTTGAGCTGGCAAAACTGGAATTGCTCAACTCAGGTTTTAGTTATGTTTTAGTTATGTGTGGTATATCAGGCATACTTAATTTTAAGGAAGACGGGGTAGATCAGGATCTCCTTAAGGGGATGGTCATGATGGCCGGATACCGGGGACCTGACGACTGCGGTCTTTATACTGACAACTGTGTGGGTCTTGCACATGCCCGTCTGAGTATTATTGATCCTGCCGGAGGGCGACAGCCCATACACAACGAGGACGGGTCCCTCTGGATTACTTTTAACGGTGAAATTTTCAACTACGTGGAATTGAGACAGGAGCTGATAAAACAGGGGCACAGGTTTTCAACCGATACCGATACTGAGGTTATTCTGCATCTGTACGAGGAAAAAGGAGAGGATTGTCTCCGGTATTTCAATGGTCAGTGGGCTTTTGCCATCTGGGATAAAAAGAAGAGAAGGCTCTTTCTTTCCCGTGACCGTTTTGGTGTCAGACCACTCTTTTATACCGTTACCGGAGGGCGGTTGCTCTTCGGTTCGGAGATAAAATCCATCCTTGTTCATCCGGGAGTTAATCGGGAGGTAGACCTTCATGCCCTTGACCAACTCTTTACCTTCTGGGTTACACTCCCCCCAAGGACTTTTTTCAAGGATGTTATGGAACTTCCGCCGGCCCATTACATGATTGTCGAGAATGGGGAAATTACTATAACCCCTTACTGGCACCTTGATTATGCCCAGGATAACAAGGGCTTCGGAGAGGTCATGGATGAAAGGGATTATGCAGAAAGACTCAGGGAGCTTCTTGTTGATGCAACACGTATAAGGCTCCGTTCCGATGTCCCTGTTGGAGCATATCTGAGCGGGGGGCTTGACTCCGCAGTAGTGACAGCCATGATCAAAAACCATATGAGTACGCCGCTTAAAACATTTTCTGTAACCTTTAAAGACCCTGAATTTGATGAGAGCGATTATCAGAAAGAGGCGAGCCGCTTTTTTGGGACAGAACATCAGGATATTTGCTGTTCATGTGAGGATATAGCCCGGGTATTCCCGGATGTGATCCGGCATACTGAAAAGCCCGTATTGAGAACTGCGCCTGCTCCCCTCTATATACTCTCGGGACTCGTCAGGGAGGCGGGTTACAAGGTAGTACTTACAGGTGAGGGCTCTGATGAGATATTTGGTGGATATGATATATTCAAGGAAGCCAAAATCAGGAGGTTCTGGGCGATGCAGCCACTCTCAAGAATAAGGCCTCTTCTTCTTAGAAAGCTTTATCCTTACATACAAAACCTGCAGAGGCAGCCACTTAAATACCTTCAGGCCTTTTTTCATGTAAGACCCAAGGACCTTTCGAACCCCTTTTTTTCTCATCTTCCGCGATGGGAGTTGACAGCGAGACTGAAGGTTTTTTTTTCTGATACAGTAAAGTCGGAACTCATCTCCAGTGACAGTTATGAAGATATAAAAAACCTTCTGCCCCCTGAGTATTATAACTGGGATAGCCTTTCTCAGGCCGGGTATCTTGAGACCATGTATCTCCTTCCGGGATACATACTATCCTCCCAGGGTGACAGGGTTTCTATGGCCCACTCCGTGGAGGGGAGGTTTCCTTTTCTGGACCACAGGGTAGTAGAGTTTGCCTCCGGTCTTCCAGCCGGGCTGAAACTGAAGGTACTGAATGAAAAGTATATCCTCAAACTTTGTGCAGGTGATATGGTTCCACTTTCGGTAAGGAATAGACCGAAGCAGCCCTACAGGGCGCCTGAGGGGAAGAGCTTCTTCAGGTCAGGTTCCGGAAGAGCCCGGTTTGAATATATAGAAGAGCTTCTATCGCGGGAAAGGATTAAAGAGTTTGGAATATTTAATCCTGATACGGTTGAGAGGCTCGTGGATAAATTCAGAAAAGGTCATGCGATTGGGACAAAGGACAATATGGCACTTGTCGGTATCTTGTCGACTCAGTTGTTTGTATACCATTTTATCAAAAACTTTACAGGGAGCCCTCTTTATGGAAGCAATTGAGCAGGAACTACGCCTGTTTGTTGTTGATAACTTCCTTTTTGGGCAGAAGAATGGATTCATGGACGATGATTCCTTTCTTGAGAATGGGATTATAGATTCAACTGGTGTGCTCGAACTCGTGGCCTTTTTAGAGGAAAAATACCGTATAGGCATAGATGATGAAGATCTGGTTCCGGAAAACCTTGATTCCATTATTAATCTTGTTCGGTTCGTTAAAACTAAAATGAGCCGTTCATGAGGACCCGGATTTCCTTACAGGGAAAGGGCAGATGAGGGTTGAGGAATTTCTTGAGTTAAGCGCTGAGAGGTTTCCGGATAAGTGTGCTCTTATATGTGGGGACAGGAGACTGACCTATGGTGAGATAGAGGAGAAGTGCAATCACCTTGCCCATGCCCTGCTTGCTGAAGGGGTTGAGCGTGGAGACCGGGTAGCGGTCTGCCTTAACAATTCAGTGGAGGCAGTCCTGGCCATATTTGCCATCCTGAAGGCTGGAGCCGCATTTATGATGGTCAACCCTACCACCAGGATGGAGAAGCTCACTTATCTCCTGAATAACTCACGGGCCGGCGTTCTGGTTGCCCACTCCCAAAAACTTACCTTCATCGAGGGTTGCTGGTCTCAAACCCCTCATCTCCGGAGTATTGTTGTAGCCGGGACGGAAGGTGCCGACACGTCCAACAATATGGACAAACGTTTTGTATCGCTAAATGAAATCCTGAATCAACCCACTCAACCCAGACATCCACTTCCGAAGAGGAGTATGGATTTTGACCTTGCTGCCTTGATATACACCTCGGCTTCTACCGGAAGGCCAAAAGGGGTAATGATGACACATCATAATATATCCTCTGCTGCATGGTCTATCACAACCTATCTGAAGAATACAGCTGAAGATATCATAATTAATGTCCTTCCTCTTTCCTTTGATTACGGCCTGTATCAGGTCTTGATGGGCTTTAAGTTCGGAGGGACTGTGGTGCTGGAGCGTTCTTTTACCTATCCCCACTCTGTGCTCGACAGGATTGCCGGGGAGAAAGTGACGGGATTCCCGATTGTTCCCACGATCTCTGCCATTCTTTTGCAGATGGACCTGAAGAAGTATGACTTTTCCTCACTGCGTTACATTACCAATACCGGAGCCGCCCTGCCGACAGACCATATATTAAAACTACGGGAGTTACTGTCCCATGTGGAGATATACTCCATGTACGGTCTGACGGAGTGTAAGCGGGTTTCCTACCTGCCTCCCGAGCAGATCGACATGAGACCGGCCTCGGTAGGAAAGGGTATGCCGGGGGTGGATGTCTATATAGTGGATGAAGAAGGCAACAGGGTTGGATTTGGTGTGACAGGAGAGCTTGTGGTGCGCGGGGCCAATGTCATGCAGGGATACTGGGGACTTCCTGAAGAGACGGAGAAAGTACTCAAACCGGGATTTATTTCAGGGGAGAAGGTCTTATATACGGGTGACCTCTTCTATATGGATGAAGATGGTTATCTATATTTTGTTTCCCGTAAGGACGATATGATCAAGACGCGGGGTGAGAAGGTCAGTCCTAAAGAAGTGGAAAACGTACTATACAATATGGCTGGGGTTTCCGAAGCTGTTGTCGTTGGTGTTCCTGATGAGGTCCTGGGAGAGGCCATTAAGGCAGTAGTAGTGCCAAGAGAAGGAGTGGAACTGACCGGGAAGGATATCCTCCGGCATTGCAGGAATTATCTGGAGGACTTTATGGTACCCGGATACATAGAGATTTGCTCTGCCCTTCCAAAGACTGATGCAGGAAAGATCAACAGGAAAGGACTCGCAACCCCTAAGCCATGATTTATTACAGATTATCTGCTCCTAAAGAGAATAAAATATGAAGATTTGCTCTAAATGCGTTCTTCCGGAGACATTCCCCGGTATCAGTTTCAACGGGGAAGGGGTATGCAACTATTGTCTGAGTTTCGGAGGTATGGAAGGAATCAATAGAGAGAAAGTGAAGTACCGGCAGAAATTTGAGGACCTCATTGCACGCTGTTCCAAGGGGTCCGGATACGAGTGTCTGGTATGTTTTAGCGGGGGTAAAGACAGTACCTACACCCTTGACCTTCTTAAAAACCATTATGGTCTGCGGGTCCTGGCAGTAACCATGGACAATGGCTTCATTTCCCCTGTAGCTATTGAGAATATCAGGAGGATGGTTGAAGGTGTAGGGGTGGACCATATCTTTTTCAAACCCCGCTTTGATCTCCTGAAGCAGATATTTGCAAGATCTGCAACAGAGGTTTTTTATTCCGGAAAGACCCTTCAGAGGGCAAGCTCAATCTGTACCTCCTGTATCAGTATAGTGAAGTTTGTTGCCCTCAGGATAGCCATAGAACAGGAGATTCCTTTTGTCGGGTATGGTTGGTCCCCCGGACAGGCCCCTATACAGTCTTCAGTAATGCGGACCAATCCATCCCTGATCAGGGCTGCTCAGAAGTCCGTTCAGGTGCCTCTTGTTGAGAGGTTTGGCCGCGAGGTGAATCATTATTTTCTTGAGGAGCATCACTTTAAGAAAACTGATTTTTTCCCTTACAACATTCACCCACTTGCCTTTCTGGAGTACAATGAAACGGAGATTTACAAACGGCTCGGTGAATTCGGCTGGGTGAGGCCTGAAGATACCGATCCTAACTCAACAAACTGCCTGCTTAATACCTATGCCAATTATGTCCATCAGCAGCAATTCGGGTATAACCCTTATGCATTTGAGATTGCAAAGATGGTCAGAGAAGGGGTAATGAGCAGGGAAGAAGGGCTTGGCAGGTTTGAAGACCCGCCTCAGAGTGAACAGTTGAATATTATTAAGCGAAGGCTGGGTATATGAAAAAATACAGAATTGTCAAAGCAGATATAGAAAAAAACAAAGACGATCTGCTTCCTGTACTGAAGAGAAACCTTAAGGACATTTCAGGGGAACATTATGTATGGAACTATACTGCCTCGCCTTATGGGAATGCCCACTGCTGGTTGGCAAGTGAAGAAAGTTCAGGGAGGTGTGTCGGCTCAGGAACGCTTTTCCCGCGAAGGATGTTTGTGGAGGGTAAGGCAGTATATGGTGCAATAGCCGGAGATTTTGCTGTTGATAAGGAGCATAGGGCATATGGTCCGGCATTAAAACTGCAAAGGACGATTCAGTCAGCTCATAAAGATACCGGCCTTGAGTTTATATATGGCGTTCCGAACAAATTATCGGAGCCGATATTCCTGCGGACAGGCTACTCTGAACTTGGCAAATATAGCAGGTTTATAAAGATATTGAAGGCAGAGTATAAACTCAGACAGTACCTTCCTCCGGCTTCGGTTACAAGGATGTTTTCAGGGATTATAGACCTTGGCTTAAAGGGGTTTTCCAAAGAAATCAGATACAGAAGGCCCCGGAATGTTTCAATTGAGATGCCGGCATTTTTTGATGAAAGGTTTGACCTGTTATGGAAAAAAGTTTTCAGTCAGTTTAAAATAGTAGGAGAGCGGAATTCAAAAGTCCTGAACTGGAGGTATAAAGAATCTCCTCATCACTACTACAGGATTTTTGCACTTATTGACCATGAACAATATATCGATGGATATATTGTTTACTATACAGAAAACAGTGCGTGTTATATTGCAGACGTGTTATTTGTTGACTCAGAGTCGATTAGAGACTCACTCTTTGCAGAGTTCATTCTTTATATGAGACGGGAGGGAATTGGTTCTATCTCCATCCGCTATCTTGGGGGAGGTCTGTTGAGCAGGCAGTTAAGGAACTTCGGATTTTTTCTCGTTAAAGAAGAAGACAGCAGCGTATTGGTTTACAGCGACAAAACCTCTCCATTGACCCCTTATCTGCTTCAAGGGGACAACTGGTATTTTTTAGAGGGAGATATCGATATATAAAATCTGCAAAAACCGGAGTTCATGGTGAACTTGTAAAGCCTTGAGATTGCTTTGCTTTGCTCGCAATGACGAAAAAAGCTTCCATAATGTCATTACAAGGAGTCTTGGCTACGAAGCAATCTTACAGTGATTTTCACCGTTACTTGCTGTGCAGGAACCGCTTTATTGGAAGACTATATGAAAGATAAATTGCAATTATTTATTTTACTATCCCTTTTGTCGGGAATATCCGTCCTGCTGTTTTATCCGTTTTTTTCAGAACTGAATACCTACTGGCAACACGACCGAGAGTCTTCCTATGTTTTCCTGATCCCCCTCTTCTCTGCCTATTTCCTATGGGTTCAGAGGGAGAAGTTAAGAGAATTGCAATTCAACCGGGATGAGCCTTTTTTTTCAAAGGGAGGTCTTGTCCTGTTAATCTGCGGACTTGGGTTATTTATTATCGGAAGATATACGTATGTCCTGTTTGCCGAGGCCCTTGCATTTGTCGTCATCATGGCAGCAGCCGTTCTCTTTATTTATGGAAAGGATCTTTTCAAAATCACCCTTGTTCCCATTCTGTTCTTATTGTTCATGTTACCGATTCCCTATCCGGTATACTACGCTGTAGCTGGTCCGCTAAAATATTTTATCGCTTATATGGCGGCAACTTTTCTTTCATTCGTGAATATACCTGTTTTTCTGGAGGGGAACGTTATACACCTTACTTCCATATCCCTGTTGGTCCATGAGACATGCAGCGGGTTGCGGACGGTTATTTCCCTCATAGCTATCTCCACTGCTTTTGCCTATCTGTTTCTGAAGTCCTACCGTAGCTGGATTGCAATCATTGCAGCAGCGGTAATTGTGGGTATATTCGTAAATGTCATGAGAATTTTTGCAGTAGGGCTCCTTTCTTACATGTACGACAGCACGGTTGCCATGGATTTCCATAAATACGCCTGGGGGTTTGTAACCCCCGTGGGAGTGATTACAATTTTCCTGATAGGTTATATTCTGAGATGGTACGAAGAGCGCAGAGATACATAATAGTCATTGTTCTTGTGGGGTTAACCTGTCTGTTTATTAGCCGGGTTCCCTGTGGTGAACCCGTTCCTCTTAAACGGGACCTTTCCCTCTTTCCTGTCAATATCGGTGAATGGTCAGGCCGTGAGATGTCGGAGCAGGCACAGGGCCTTCCTGTAGATACGGACCGGTCCCTTTACAGGAAATATACAAATGAAAAAGGTATGCCCCTGTATCTTTATATCGGCTACTGGGGGGGATTTCGCCAGGGTTCAGACGTTTTTTCCGGAAATTATATAGAGCCGGGATATATGTGGGATTCCGTTAAAGAGCGGGAGAGGGTTATAGAGGTAAAGGGGGAAAGTTTCCCCGTAAGAGAAGTGCTCTTTGCAAAAGGCGACTATAACATCTCACTTCTCTACTGGTATCAGACCCCCCGTGGGGTTACTACGAAAAGGTTCCGGGGTCGCCTGCTTTACGGGATTGATGCCATACTTAACCGCAGGACAAACGTGGCTCTGGTAAAGATATATACAGGGCCATTTTCAGGAAAGGAATCAACCTATATGATAACAGACCGGAATTCCCTTACAAAAGAGGTTTTTCTTCAGCTCTCAACGTTCCTGCCTTTTAATGATGAAGAATCTCGCTGACTGTAAAGATCTCAATAAACCTATCGTCGGTATTCTTTACATAATCTCCCTCGTCAGGCCTCCAATTTTATTAAATTATTTTTAAAATCAATGTGTTACATATCTGGCACAAGAGTTGCTTTAAATAATGTTAATAATGTTAATAGTGTATCAGGTATCAATACCTTAATGGGGGGGGATTTTATGTATAAGTTTTCAGGTACAGGTAAAAGGGATGTAAATTCAGATAGAGAGAAGGGGGTTATAGATATGAAAATGAGACTCTTGTTTTTTACCCTGGGAGCAATCTTGCTGGCTTTTTTAACCTCAGTACCGGTTGCCCATGCATTTCCGTATCTTGAGGTTGAAGGATCTGCAATTCCTGATTACTCAACTCTGGTGAATAATGGTAATGGGACTTCTTCCCTGGATGTGGAGTACAGGTTTGATGTTATCAATAGTAGTAGTAATAGTGCAGAAATGATTGCCCTCTTACTGGTCTTTGAAGATGATATCTTTACAGATTACAGCCTCAATCTTTCTGATGGCAGTTCTGCAACGATTGAACCAAGTGATTGGAGTGTTTACCATTGGAGTTTTTCGGGGAATACATATATGTTTGCTACTAATTTAGGTCATTCAGGAACACCTGTCAGAGAAGGTGAAACACTCTCCGGCAAACTTAACCTGACCCTCTACACAGAGGCCCTCACAAGTGTAAACTGGCTGGACTCAGCAGATATGACCCACGATTGGAGTACAGGGCAGGTCTGGGCTCAACCGTTCTTGTATGGGTATACTGACTACTATAGTTGCGGTGTTGGTACCTGTGTAGGTTACGGTAGTGGTTCAACTGTTGAAGGTAGTGGTTCAACTGCTGTACCCGAGCCAGGCACCATACTGCTCCTTGGTTCAGCCCTGATTGGACTTGGTCTCATGGGGCGGAAAGTGCGTAGCAGGGCAGGAAGGCGGTAAAATTCATCAGGGTCTGATTAGGTGAGAAAGGGCTTTGTGTCCTGATGCTGTCAATCCAGAATCAGGAAAAAAGAGGAGGTGAAAAAGATGAAGAAACTTTTGACAATTATGATATGTGTGGTGATGTTGGCATTTGCGTGGGACGCCAGTGCAACTGTTCTAACCTTTGACGATCTACCTGCCCTTGGAGGCGGATCTTATGCACAGATACCCACTTCCTATGGAGGTCTTGACTGGTCTTCATCCTGGGACTATATGAACACAAGTGGTTACTCGGGGTCTGGTTCCGGCTATGCTAATGGAATTGTGTCTGGTGAGTATGTTGCATTTAATTCAGGGGCTGATGGTGTATTCATCAATGATGGGGTTTTCGATTGGACGGGTGCCTATTTTACAGCCGCATCAAAAGATGACTTAAAGATTGACATAAAAGGCTATTCCGGAGCTACGTTACTCCACAGTGCAATCCTCTTGGTGAATACGACTGGTCCAACCCGGTTTAATGTCGATTGGGCGGGTATCGACAAGTTGACATTTAACTCATACTACTTATCCTCTGATGATATGGGGGGCATGGGTGTGGGGGGCATGGGGGGCATGAGTTGTGACCTCAATAAGAAAGACCCTTCGCAGTTTGTGATGGATAATTTTAGCTTTAATAAAACCACTGAAAACGTTCCTGAACCAGCAACCTTCCTGCTCATAGGCTCCGGACTTGTGGGGCTTGGATTTATGAGGAGAAAGCTCAAGGGTTAAAACCTTAATGAGTTTGATTGAATCTGAAAAGGAGATGTGGTTTTTATCCCGCATCTCCTTTATTTTTAGACTTTGTCGGCAGCTATTACCTGCCGCAATGGTATTTACCTCACCGGACTGTCCTCAGCTGCGTTGACAGAAAAGAACCCTGCATTATTTCAATAGAAGCCTTAACAATGAATGGGGGGACAAAACTGCTCAATTCCGGTTAAAATAATCTGCAGGGAGGGTTGATTATGCAAATATCAGAATGCTTAACAATTGTGACCGGTTTACCACGCTCAGGGACCTCAATGATGATGAGGATGTTGCAATCCGGTGGTATGGAAGTTGTGACGGATAACATCAGAAAGGCAGATGAGGATAATCCTGAGGGCTATTATGAATTTGAGAAAGTAAAGGAGATAAAAGAGGATGCTTCCTGGTTGGACGGTGTTGAGGGCAAGGTAGTTAAAATGGCTTCCACGTTATTGTATGATCTGCCTTCAGATAGAAAGTATGGATTGATCTTTATGAAGAGGAATCTGGAGGAGATTTTACTATCGCAGAGGAAGATGCTTGAGAGAAAGGGGGCTGAGGACAATATTGATGATGAAGAAATGCGGAGACTCTTCAGTAAGCACCTTGAAGAAATAGAGAGATGGCTTTCGGAACAAAAGAATATGGAGATACTTTATATGGATTATAATGATATGCTAAGGAACCCTCAGGAAAATGTCAGTATCCTGAACAGGTTTTTAGATAACAGACTGGATGTCGGAAGAATGATTAAGGTAGTTGATGATTCGTTATACAGAAACAGGAAGACCGATGTCACTACGGCCTTGGAAGAGGAGCCTGAAGATGTACCGGGAAGTGTAAAAGATGATGAAAAGATCAAGGCGCGTCTCAGTGAACTGGGTTATATGTGATCATCAAGGCAGGCAGGTGTAATTTTTTTAGCGGATGAATCGGGATAAACGGGTGTTATGTTAGGAAGACTTTTTAAAAAGAAAAGTAAGAAGGTTGTTGTCCTGGGGCTTGACGGTGTTCCCTGTTCACTGCTGAACAGGTTTGCTGATGAAGGGATCATGCCTAATATGGCAAGACTGCGGCAGGGGGGGACTCTCTGCAGCATGACTGCCTCAATCCCGGAGGTATCATCAACATCCTGGAGTACCTTCATGACCGGTGTGAATCCGGGGAGACACGGTATATACGGGTTCATGGAGGTTGACAGGAATAATTATTCGTGGAGATTTCCCAACTTCAACGACCTCAAAAGCAGGACAATATGGGAGATAGCCGGGGATAACGGTAAAAGGAGCATCGTCGTGAATATCCCCTCGACCTATCCGGCAAAACCCTTAAACGGGATGCTTGTCTCCGGCTTTGTGGCCCTTGACCTCAGGAATGCCTCCTATCCGGATGCAATGTACCGGTATCTGAGCAGGATCGGATACCGGCTTGACGTGAATGCCGGGAAGGCAGTAGAGTCCGTGGATGAATTCACTAATGATATTATCCGGACCTTTAGAAAAAGGGTTGAAGCTATAAACTACCTTTATGATTCAGAGGAATGGGACCTCTTTATTGCTGCTATTACAGAGACCGACCGGCTGCACCATTATCTCTGGGCTGCACTGGATGACACATCCCATCCGCAACATGAGTTTTTAATAAGTTTTTATCAGGAACTTGACAGCTTTATAGGCTCTTTTTATGAAAAGATAGATTCCGGGATGCCCTTTATTATGTTATCCGATCACGGATTTACGGCCATAAAAAGAGAGGTCTATCTGAATGTCTACTTAAAAGAGAAGGGTTATCTAAGTTTCAATAAAAAGGAGCCGGAATCTTTTGAGGCCCTCGACAGTGGATCAAAGGCGTTTGTTCTTGATCCCTCAAGGGTGTATATACACCTGAAAGATAAGTTTTCCCGTGGTTGTGTTGACAGGGAAAATTACGAAGACCTGAGAAATGCAATCAGGGAGGACCTGCTGCTGTTGCAGATAGATGGAGAGCGTGTTATCAGGGACGTTTTTTTTAAAGAGGAGATTTATAACGGGAAATGTTTGCCTGAAGCCCCCGACCTGATTGTACTGCCCACGGAAGGCTATGACCTGAAAGGATCGATAAGGAAGAACGAGCTGATCGGCAGAGGGGGGCCATTTACCGGGGGACATACACGGGACAATGCCGTCTTTTATATAAACAGGCCGGCAGGTTGTGATGCCCCGGATATAGTCGATGCAGGGGTTACCGTACTAAAATTGCTTGACATTGATACAGACGGCCTTGATGGGAAACCACTGGTGTGAGAAAGTAGGTTTAGCTACGAATTGCGCGAAGTTACACAAAGAAATAAAGATATGATTTAACCACTGAGATACAGAGATACGGAGAAAGAATAGAAGGTTCATTTTTTCTTTTTAAACTCAGTGTCTCTGTGCCCCTGTGGTTAATTTCCACAGTAAAAAAACTTAGCTGCTGAAATTAGTTACAAATGGAAAAACTATTAATAGTTGAAGACAGCGAAGAGATAAGAGATCAGCTTAAGTGGGGTTTTAAAAAAGAGTATTCTCTCCTCCTTGCAGATGATTGCAATAGCGCCCTCTCACGCTTCAGGAAGCATCAACCAAAAGTGGTAACCCTCGATCTCGGTCTGCCGCCTCACAGGGATGGAACAGAGGAGGGGTTCAGGTCTCTTGAGGGGATACTTAATATCCATCCCTTTACCAAGGTTATAGTAATAACAGGAAATGACGATAGAGAAAATGCCCTCAGGGCTATACAGACAGGGGCGTATGATTATTATCAAAAACCGATAGACCTCAAAGAGTTGGGGGTCAGTATTAACAGGGCCTTTCACCTTTATAACATTGAGGAAGAAAATCGTAGTTTGCGTCATGCCCTTGATAAGAAGACGATTAAAATGGGTGGTATGATAGGGCAGTGCCCTGCGATCTCGGAGGTATTTTCAACTATCAGGAAAGTGGCACCATCTGAAGTTCCGGTGCTGATTCAAGGTGAAAGCGGTACAGGCAAAGAACTGGTAGCAAGGGCCATACATTCATTGAGCCTGAGAAAGGACGGCCCCTTTGTCCCGATAAACTGCGGCGCTATCCCGGAAAACCTTCTTGAGTCAGAACTCTTCGGGCATGAAAAAGGGGCTTTTACAGGAGCCGATACTCTGGTGCCGGGAAAGGTTGAATATGCCCGTAAAGGGACTCTTTTTCTTGATGAGATAGGTGAACTGCCCGCCAATCTTCAGGTAAAGCTGCTGCGGTTTCTGCAAGAGAAGACCCTTCAGCGTGTAGGCGGGAGGGTAGATATCCAGGTGGATACAAGAATAATTGCCGCTACGAATGTTGATATATCAGAGGCTATAGAAAAGGGGCAATTCAGAGAGGACCTCTATTACAGGATAGGTGTTCTAATGATTAAACTCCCGCCGTTGAGGGAACGGGCAGGGGATATAATGCTTCTTGCCAACCTCTTTCTGTTGAGATTCAGCGAGGATTTCAGAAAAAAGTTAAAGGGCTTTAGTGTTTCCTCGATCGATCTGCTGCAGTCCTATGAGTGGCCTGGGAATGTGAGAGAACTCGAAAACAGGGTACAGAGGGCCGTTGTTATGTCTGAGGATTTAGTTGTAGAACCTGAAGACCTTGGGTTTAAAACACGCTCAGGGCAAACTATTTCTTCCACATTTACAGGCATGACCCTTAGAGAGGTAAGGGACAGAGTCGAGAGAGACATGATATTTACTGCTATTGAGAAGCATAAAGGGAACATTGCAAGGGCTTCCGGAGAGCTTGGTGTCAGCAGGCCGACCCTCTATGACCTGATGAAAAAACATGGTCTTTATAGTGCCTCCTGAAGTTCCGGCAGTACCAATTCAAGTGCCACAACTACCTTGGGGTCATAGATGGTGCCTGAACCCTTCCTGATTTCCTCCAGTGCTTCTTGCCTTGTGATGGCCCCTTTGTATGGCCTCTCTGTCATCATTGCACAGAAGGCGTCCACTACGGAAAGACTCCTTGAGATTAAGGGTATCTCTTCGCCTTTTAATCCATCCGGGTATCCTCTGCCGTCGTATCTCTCATGATGATGCAGGATTGCCGTCTTAACATACTCGGAGAATTCGAAACTATTGAGCAGGCCCACCGTGGTATAAGAGTGGACTTTTAGTATGCGGTGCTCTAATGGTGAGAGCTCCTTCTTTTTCAGTATGCTGTCATCAACGAGCATAAGACCGAGGTCATATATCATGGATATGTATATAGCCGCCCTCCTGTCTTCCTCGCTTACCCCCAGTTTATGCATTAGCCTGGACATCAGCTCCTGAATGAAGCTGTTCTTCTTGTGGTACTTCTTCTCAGCATTTATAAGACTGTCGAATGAACTGATGAATTGCTTGAAGTCATCCTCACTGTAATCATTGCTGTACAGCCTTTCAATGAAGTGTGAGATCCTTTCGCATAGTAACGATGCAATGTAAAGGTCCTGCTTTGTGAAGGGTTCTGCTGTTTTCTTATTGTTAAGGTTAAGCACCCCTATTACTTTATCCTCTGTCTTTAGAGGTAGAGAGAGGAGGGATTTTGTATTATAGTGCAGAATGTTACTTTTTTCAAACCGTGGGTCTCTTTCTATGTCCTCTATTAACAGAGGTTTGCCTTCAAGGGCAACCCATCCAGCGACCCTGTCTCCAGGTTTTATCCTTGTCCGCTTTATAACATCCTCATCCAGCCCCTTGGCGCTCTTTATCGTGAGTTCTCCCGTCAGTTCATTACTGAGCATTATAGAGCATATATTAAGACCTAACAACTCTGAAATAAACTCTATAAACAACTCCATAGTGGTATCAACAACAGCCTCTACATGTTCTCTTTTACTCTCGGGAATGGTAATGGATACAAGGAAAACGTCATCAATATTTTCTGCTGCAAGGTTCCATTTATGGAACTCAGCGATCCTTTTTGCAAGATAGAGCTTTAGCCTCTCTTCAGGCTGGTCCGTATGAAAGAGGTGCCTTGAGTTAATGAGACAAGGCAGTATTGCTTCCGGCAGCCTCCTGGAGAGGGTCATTTTTACCCTTACAAAATCATCCTCCTCTGCAGTAATTCCTATGGAGTCATCCCTTTCAAGGTAGTAACTTAAGCCTTCTATCAGATTGATGAAGAATTGTACAACACGTATCTTGTCTCCAACAATGTCCGATATACCATCTTTTATGTCTATCTTCAGTTGCAGGTTTTTTCGTGCAAGCATGACCTTCAGAGACTTTGAGTTTAATATCTCCTCCAGGATGTCTGCAAGATTTATAATGCTTTTTTTGACGACCCGTACCTCGTCTTCAAGTCTGAGAAAATCAAGTAAGTTTTCGACAATGGAGATAAGCTTGCCGGTCTCATTTGAGATAATATTATGGAATTCCTTCTGTTCATCTTCTGCCATTGTTCCGGATTGTTGTAGATAGTATATGGCCCCCTTGATTGAATTAAGGGGTGTGCGCAGTTCATGGGAGATATTGGCAATGAATTCAGTCTTTGCGACATCCGTCTCTATCAGCTTCCTGTTAATATCCTCGAGTTCAGTAGCCTTTAACCTCAGCTGGTTCATCAGGAAGGCATTTTCAAGGGCGATGGCTGCCTGATTGGCAATAATTGCGATAAGGTCAAATTCGTCTTCTGTAAAAGGCGTACCGTCTCTTTTGTCGTTTATGTTGAGGACACCGTGCAGCTTGTTCTTGCTCACGATTGGACATGAAATAAAAGACCGTGTTTTATAATGGTCCCTCTTCTTTTCTTTAAATCTTTTATCTTTTTCTATATCTTCAACAAGGACAGGAAGGAGAGTCTTTGCCACGGTACCTGCTATTCCCTCGCCTATCTTTATTTTGTATGTTTTGATAAGTTGAATATCTATGCCCCTTGCCGCAAGTATGTAGAGTTCTCCAAGTTTGTTCGACAACATCAGGGAGCCTTTTTCAGCGTTTGTGTAGTTGATTGCAAGGTCAAGCATGAGGTTTGCTATAGCAGTGATATCGTCTGTGATGACTATAGCGCTGGATATTTCCTGAAGGATTGAGAATTTCTTTTCAAAAAGCTCCTGATTTTCCATTAGATGATTATAGTAAACCATTTTAGCCATCATTAGGCAGTCCGGTTTTTGTGAGCCAACGGTTTGTGTTTGGTTCATCTCTCTAACCTCACCGTTACTGAAGGTTAATTATGGATTTTCGGTTCCCTTTATTCTGCCTTGTCAGCATGAATGTTTCTTTAGTCATGACTGTAGCATAATCTCTTATAGAAAGCAATATCTGTGCCGACAACCATGATTCCTGTTTTTGTTAATCTTTTCAAGGGGTTTTGTTCTATGAGAAAGTTCAGGGTTGGTTTAATGTTGGGAATCTTTACATAAACAAAAAGATTGACCCTGATTGTTTTTATATTAAATAAGATGTTTTTACAAAATCGAACCATTTTTTAACGATTAGGTGTAGACAAAAGTTTTTTTCTTTGATATCCTCATATCAAGTACTATTTTTATGTATTAATCCTATCTGATATTCCACAGAAAGAGTTTGAGGGGGCGGAGTTTAAATCAAGATAGAGGAGTGCACTCCTCTATCTTGACTGTGTATCCGGGCAGCATTTCAACCCACCTTTGATTAATTTTTGTTAACCTCCCGAAAATTAATCAAAAATCCTTGATTTTTATCAGAAATTTATATATACTTTAATTAAGTAATAAAAGATCCCTGTAATCAAGGTGGAGTATTTGTTAGGAGAGTATCTCAGAAAACACCGTGAAGAGGCCAATCTTTCCCTGAAAGAGATATCCTTGATAACGAGAATACGCTGTGAGTATCTGAAGGCGCTTGAGAACGAGGAATTTGAGAAGATACCTGGTGAGGTCTTTGTCAAGGGATATATAAGAGAGTTTCTAAAGACCCTTTCAATTGAGCCCTCAGAGGCCGTCAGGCTTTATAACGAACAAATGAAGGCGAGATTAGCTGCCCAAGAGCCTTTATTACTACCTCCACGCAAAATAAAATTGTCCCCGCAGGTTCTTCTATATCCATTAGTTGTTCTGTTTATTGTTGTCCCGATGATTATGCTGTATTCTCATAATAAAAGTCCCAATGATTTAGCTGGAAAAGTTAAAGGAGAAAGCAACATAGACAGGGTTGTAACCATGATACCGAATCCTGTTGAACCTGCTGAGGCTGATTACACAAATAAGCATGTCCTCGAGATCAGGGCCGTAGAAGATACATGGATATACCTTAAGATCGACGATAATCTGAGTTACTCGATGATTCTGAAACCGGGCCAGAAGAGGATATGGACAGGAGACAGGCAGTTCTTTCTCAAAGTTGGCAATGCAGGTGGTATAAGACTGACTTTTGATGGTAAAGAATTAGGGGCTCCCGGAAAGAGGGGCTATGTTGTAAAGTTAACCCTTCCTCAGGATATCAAAGAATAGGAAATCAAAAATCAGCCGCAGATTTACGCAGATCTTTACATCCCTGTTCCTTACCGTATACAACCAGGATCATTGATGTGTGAAGGTATAGACAGGCACGACATAGAACCCGTAATCCTGCAAGGAATAACCATTGACAGGTCCAATCATCAATATATGTAATTTCACGCCTTTCTCCTTTTCCTTTATCTCTCAAGATGTTATAATTTATGGACAGAATCTGTTTAAAAGACAAGGGTAATATTCCCCCGTTATAACTGTCACAAAGGAAAAAATCATAGAATTATTAAAGGAGGTGTAAAATATGGCTTTGTTAAATGAAAAAACTATGCATCAGGTTAAGGATATGCTCAAGGGATTAAAAGACCAAGTAAAACTGGTCGTATTCACACAGGAAATTGAATGCCTAACATGTAAAGAGAATCGCCGGCTGCTGGAAGAGATCGCATCTTTGTCGGATAGAGTAAGTGTTGAAGTCTTTGATTTTGTCTCAGATAAAGATAAAGCGGAGCATTACAATGTTGATAAAATACCTGCTATCGTGGTTGAGGGGGCAAAGGATTATGGGATAAGATTTTATGGTATACCGGGAGGATATGAGTTTACATCACTCATACACGCTATACAAATGGTTTCCTCTGGTGAATCCGGTCTTTCACCTGAAACAAAGGAACAGCTAAAAACGCTACATTATCCAGTCCATATTCAAGTTTTTGTTACCTTAACCTGTCCATATTGTCCC